>JBFGHF010000007.1:0-17910 GCA_041578355.1 Acidobacteriota bacterium | reverse complement strand
TTGCATCCGGTAGATGCCCAGGTTGTGGCCTTTGCCGTCGGGATGCTCCGTGAAAACCAGGGGAAGGGTGATGAACGGGCCTCCGTCTTCGGGCCAACAGGTCAGTACCGGCAGCCGATCGAGACGGGGATCGGACGAGACGACTTCCGCAACCGGGCCGCCGCCGACCCTCTTGGTCCCGATCTTCAGAGCGTAGCGCAGCAGATCCCGGTTCGCCCACAGCGCCGCGGGCGTGGGGGGAACCAACTCCTCGGCGAGTCGGGGAACTCTGGCGACCAGACGCTTGGCCAGGCCGCCGAAGGCCATCTCAGCCCGTTTTTGAGTCCCGAAAAGGTTGGTCACCAGTGGGAAGTCGCGGTCTTGGACCCGCCGGAAGAGCAGCGCGGGGCCGCCGGCCGCGATCACTCGTCGGTGTATTTCGGCCGCCTCCAGTCGTGCGTCTACGGGCGCCTCTACGACGCAAAGCTCGCTCTCGCGCCGCAAGGCGTCCAGAAAAGCTCTCAGGTCGGGATAACTCGGCTCTTTCATGCCTTCGGCCCGAGACTCTACCACGCTTTTCGGAACGGCATGCTGGCGGCGTCGGGCTGGTCGTCGGGGAAGAATCGCCTGCAAGGCGGCGCCACAGGCTGTAGCGGCAAGCGGCAAGCGGCAGGCGTCGTGCCTACACCAGGCCCTGCTTGACCCAGGCTTGTTCGATTCGGGTGAGCGTCGCCTCCAGGGCGGGCGGGACCCACATCGGTCCGTCCTTTATGAAGCTCTGGAAGTGGAGGCCGCAGCGCTTTCCGTTGACGTGCTTCACCTGGGTGAGAACCGTTTTGGTCTCCTCCTCCATCTCGAGATCGATGGGAAGGCGGCTGTCGACCTGCAAGGGGGGACGGTCATTGCCCGTGAATTCGAGCATTGCGCCCGCGCTGCTCAGATCGACGCAGTTGGCTTTCCAATCCCGCTCGGGTCCCAGGATGCGAATCGGCAACTTCTGAAACCGCGAGACAGGGATGCGCAGCACACTGCGGCTTTCCGTGGGCATCAACTCGGAAGGAAGCAGCACCAGCAGCCTGGGCACGGGAGTGTGCTGACGCTCGAACTCGAGGGCCGGACTGACGAAACAGAGATTGCGCGATTTGGGCCGGTGAACCAGCACGACACACAGCATCAACGGCCGAAACAGAATCCGTCGCTCGAGAGAAAGGATCTCGAAGGCGACTCCGGGCCGGGAAACATGACTGAATCGAGCCCAAAGGACCTGATTGCCGAATACCAAGGTCACGGTCCTTTTCATCTCGCAGTAAGGCCGCAACCGCTCGATCATTTCATCTCGCTTCATATGCACACCTGCTCGTTTTCAGCCTCTATCGGCTGAATCGCTTCCGAGCGGTGTGACGGCGGATACTTCTTTGGCTTCCGTCCTCCGTCTTTCGTCTTGCGGAATCACCAAACGTCGGAGTCTCGGTGGTCGGATGTGGAGTGACCCGGCTTTTGCAGAGTGAGAGTGGACCCGTGCGAACAGCTGAAGGAGGCGGCTCGCCGAGAGTCAGCTCGGAGCCCCGGTCTCGCTTTCTGAAGATCTTGGTCCGAAGACCGTCCCCTGGGGAGGACGAAAACGGAACGGAAGACGGAGGACAGAAGACGGAAGACCGTCCCTTAATCCCTCCGCCCCATCAGCAGAAAAGCATAGTAGAGCAGGGTGCTGATGGCTTGGATGGCGGCGGCCACGTAGGTGAGAGCGGCGGCGTTGAGGACTTTGTTGACGCCAGCCATTTCCTGTTCCACCAGGATGCCTTGGTTGACCAGCAGCTTCTTGGCGCGGGCGCTGGCGTCGAACTCGACAGGCAGAGTGACAAGGGCGAACAAGGCGACCGCTGCGAAGAGAAACAGCCCTGCCCAAGCCAGGCCGGTGAAATTCATCAGGAAGCCGGCGAAGAAGATGAGCGGGCCCAGGGAACTGCCGAATTTGACGGCCGGAACCATGGCCGATCTCAGAGCCAAGGGGGCGTAGTTTTCCGCGTCTTGTAGGGCGTGCCCCATTTCGTGAGCGGCTACTCCGGCGGCTGCCACGCTGGTGCTGTCGTGGACGCCGGGACTGAGACGAAGCACCTTGTCGCGGGGGTCGTAATGGTCGCTCAAGAATCCCTCGACGCGCTCCACTCGGACGTTCCCAAGGCCGCGCGCATCGAGCAGCGCCCGAGCGATGTGAGCCCCGCTGACCCGGCGGGCCGTGCCCACCCGGGAGAATTTATTGAACGAAGACTTCACCTTCCATTGGGCGAACAGGCCCAGAATGAGGGCCGGGGCAGCAAAAAGTAAATACAGGATCAATGTCGTCTCCTTCTTTCGTAAGGCCTCAGCGATCTATCTAAGATCCGAGACCGGCGAGGTCAAGGGTGGAAGTCGCCGAGCCGTGACGTCCATTTTAGCACTTGCCGTGATCGATCGGCCGCCCGCCATCCCGAATCAGGCGGCACCTTCTTTCAGAGCTTGGTTCGTGAGAACCAAGACAAATCCCGTTTCTGGAACTGGCGATGGCAATCTGTTAGAACCACGACACCATGGGAGATGGAAGTATGACAACCCGACTGATGTCTGCAATTGCAATAGTCGGCTTGATCCTCGCTGTGCATTCGACCGAGGTTCGGAGCCAGGAACCCGAGCCCCAGCAGCAAGCCGAAGCGGCAGCCGCCGAGGAATCGAGCGAGAAAAAAGAAGAGAAAAAGTGGGATGTCAACGACCCGCCGGGACCTCATCGAGAAGTCGCGATTTCGGCGGACGAGGGCACCTGGGTCAGCCTCGACGTCAGCCCCGAGGGCGACGAGATCGTCTTCGACCTGTTGGGCGACATCTACGCCATTCCGATCCGAGGCGGGGAAGCGAAGAACCTCACCGGAGGGATCGCTTGGGACATGCAACCGCGTTACAGCCCGGACGGCAAGAGGATCGCTTTCACCAGTGACCGGGGGGGCGGCGACAACATCTGGGTGATGGATCGCGACGGGTCCAACCTCCGAGCGGTGAGCAAGGAAAAATTCCGGCTGCTCAACAGTCCGGCCTGGTTGCCGGACGGCAATTACATCGCCGCCCGCAAGCACTTCACCAGCGCGCGCTCGCTGGGCGCAGGCGAGATTTGGCTTTACCACGTCTCGGGCGGCGGCGGGCTGCAGATGACCAAGCGGCCCAACGATCAGAAAGACTTGGGCGAGCCCGCCTTCTCTCCGGACGCCCGCTACCTCTACTACAGCCAGGACGTGACGCCCGGCGGAGTTTTCGAGTACAGCAAGGATTCCAACGACCAGATCTATGCCATCCGGCGGCTCGACCGTGAAACCGGCGAGACCGAGACTTTCGTCGGGGGACCCGGCGGTGCGATTCGGCCCACGCCTTCCCCGGACGGCAAATGGCTGGCCTTCGTTCGGCGCGTCCGTTTCCAGTCCACGCTTTATCTGCACCACATCGAGTCTGGAGAAGAGCGGCCGGTTTACAACAGACTCGAGCGCGACATGCAGGAGACCTGGGCCATTCACGGCGTCTACCCGTCGATGGCTTGGACCCCCGACAACCGGTCGATCGTCTTCTGGGCCGAAGGCAAGATCCGAAGAGTGGATGTCGAAAGTGGCCGCTCGGAGTTGATCCCCTTTCAAGTGAACGACAAGCGCAAGGTGGCCGAAACCTTGCGCTTCGCGGTGGACGTGGCCCCGGGCCGGTTTCCCGTCAAGATGCTGCGCTGGGTGCAAGTTTCTCCGTCGGGCGATCGCGTGGTCTATCAGGCTTTGGGCCATCTCTACATGCGCGACCTGCCCGACGGACAGCCTCGCAGGGTGACCAGCCAGAACGACCATTTCGAGTTCTATCCCTCTTTTTCCCGGGACGGCCGCAGCCTCGTCTACACCACCTGGGACGATGAAGAACTGGGCAGCATGCGTGTGGTCTCGGCCCAAGGCGGGCAGGGGAGGGTCCTGAACGGGCGTCCCGGCTATTTTGTGGAGCCGGTTTTCTCCCCCGACGGAAAGACCGTCGTCTACCGTCGAATCTCCGGCAGCGGCCTCACCGGGAGGACGTGGTCGCGCGACACCGGTGTCTATTCCGTTCCCGCGGAGGGCGGGGAGCCGTTGTTGATCACCAAAGAGGGGATTCTGCCCCATTTCGGCGCCTCCAGCGATCGTGTCTATCTGATGACCTTCGGGGGCGGAAAGCGGGTGCTGAAGAGCATCGAATTGGACGGCAGCGACGAGCGGGAGCACGTCGAAAGCGAAAACGCGACGGAATTCCGGATCTCACCCGACGAAAGGTGGATCGCCTTCACGGAACGCTTTAACGCCTACATCTCGCCTTTCACACCCACCGGACAAAAGATCTCTCTCGGCCCCGGCTCTCAGGCGATTCCCGTGGTCAAGGTATCGCGCGACGCGGGCGAATACTTGCACTGGTCGGGTGACAGCAGCCGTCTCCACTGGGCCCTGGGCCCCGAACTGTTCACACGCGAGCTTGCCCAAGCCTTCGATTTTCTGCCCGGTGCTCCCGACGAGCTGCCCGGCCCGCCTGTGACGGGAATCGACATCGGCTTCCAGGCCGAGGCCGATGCTCCCGGCGGCAGCATCGCCTTGGTGGGGGCTCGGATCATCTCCATGAACGGCGACCAGGTGATCGAGGACGGCGTGGTGGTCGTGAACGGAAATCGCATCCAGGCGGTCGGGTCCCGCGGTCAGGTCGAAATCCCCGAAGAAGCTCTGATGATGGACGTTTCGGGGCACACCGTTGTGCCGGGAATTATCGACGTCCACGCCCACGGTCCGAGGGGACATGCCGAGATGACTCCCCAGCAGAACTGGCTCGACTACTCAACGCTGGCCTTCGGCGTGACCACGGTCCACGACCCGTCCAACGACACCAGCACCATCTTCGCGGCCAGCGAGATGGCGCGGTCCGGAATGGTGACGTCCCCTCGGATCTTCTCGACGGGCACCATCCTGTACGGCGCCACCACGCCCTTCACCGCCGAGATCGACAGCCTCGCCGACGCCCGCTCGCACCTGCGGCGGATGAAGGCGGCGGGCGCCTTCAGCGTCAAAAGCTACAACCAGCCCCGCCGCGACCAGCGCCAGCAGATCATTGCCGCCGCGCGCGAGCTGGAAATGATGGTGGTGCCCGAGGGTGGATCGCTGATCCAGCACAACCTCAACATGCTCGTCGACGGTCATACCGGAATCGAGCACTCGATTCCGGTTTCGAATCTGTACCGGGACGGGATCCAGCTCTGGGCGGGCACCGAAACCGGTTATACGCCGACCTTGGTGGTGGCCTACGGCGGCATCTGGGGCGAACATTACTGGTATCAGCACACCAACGTCTGGGAGAACGAGCGCCTTTTGACTTTCGTGCCCCGTGAGCGGATCGATGCCCGTTCGCGGCGCAGGACGATGGCCCCCGAAGAGGAGTACAACCACTTCGACAACGCAAGGGTTTGCAAAGAGCTGACCGATGCGGGAGTCAGCGTCCAACTGGGAGCCCACGGTCAGCGGGAAGGTTTGGGCGCCCACTGGGAACTGTGGATGTTCGAGCAGGGCGGGATGACGCCCCACGAGTCACTGCGAGCCGCCACGCTCAACAGCGCTCAATATCTGGGTCTGGACGCAGACCTCGGGTCCATCGAGGCGGGGAAGCTCGCCGACTTGATCGTCCTCGAAGAGAATCCTCTCGAAAACATCCGCAACTCGGAGAAGATCCGTTACACCATGGTCAACGGCCGCATCTACGATGCCCGGACCATGAACCAGGTGGGCAACCACCCCTCCGAGCGGGCGGCGTTTTACTGGGAGCGGGATTCAGCGACGACGCCCACGGGCGCCGGTTCGGTGGATCAGTGAAACCGTCTCCGGCTCTCGGCGCAGCGCGGCCATGCTGCCAGTGCTGTTCGAAGGACTAAGAGCGGCGCCACTTCGGAACCGATTCGAGAAGGCCCGTTTCTCCCAAATCTCCGCAGATCTTCTCGAGATCTTCGCGGTGGGCGCCTTTCCATTCCAGATCTTCGAGATCTTCTTTGAGGTCGACATCCGTGCGGAGGGTGGCGAGAAGGCGGTAGAGGCGGCAGTCGTCGAAGCTTTGGCGGAGGTTGGCGGCGAGGCGCTCGGGGCCGCGCACATTGACCCGCCAGTCCCGGGCCCGGGGCGGGATGTCTTCGAGGTGAGGGTAACGCGCCAGCACCGTTGACGTGCTTTTGGGGCCCCAGCCCTGCACTCCGGGATAGCCGTCGGCCGAGTCGCCGACCAGCGCCAGCCAGTCGGGTATGGAACTCGGAGGGACACCGAACTTCTTCCTCACCCCGTCCTCGTCCATGACCTGGCCGCTGCGCCGGTTCAGGCAGACCACCCGCTTCGTCTCGACGCATTGAGCGAAATCCTTGTCGGGAGAGCAGATCACCACCTGCCGGACCCGTGGATCTTTTTTCCAGCGCGCCGCCGCCGTCGCCAAAGCGTCGTCGGTTTCATGTTGGATCATCGACCAGACCACGATCCCCAGCGCCCGCGTAATCTCCTCCGTCAGCTCGAACTGGGCCAGGAGCAACGGATCCACTCCTTCGCCGGTCTTGTAGCCCGCGTAGAGCTCGTTGCGGAACGACTCGATGACGGTGTCAAACGCGCAGCCGACGTGAGTCACTCGAGTATTGCGCAGAAGGCCCAGAAGACTCCGGGCCAGTCCCAGGGCGCCGCCGACTTCTCGGCCCCCTGGATCGAGCTGCTTGGGGGCGCCGTAGAACGCTCGAAAGAGCTCGTAGGTTCCGTCGACGAGGTGGACCCGGATCATTGCTCGGGATACACCATGGTGAGGGGATCGGGCAGCGGAATCCGGTTGATCGTTGCCTCACCCGCCAGCTTGCGGAAGGAGTATTCCGGCTTGTCGGGGTCTCCTTCGAGCATGTCTTCGACGTTGCCCACGGCCAGAATCACCAGCTGGTCGGGCTTCAGATACTGCTTGGCGACTCGCAGAACGTCGTCGGCGGTGACGGCCCGGATGTTGTCCCGCAGCTTATCCAGGTAATCTTCAGATCGACCGATCAGCTCCCCGCGGGCAAAAGTCTGGGCCACGGCGTTGGCGGAGGCGAAAAAGCGGGGGAAGATTTCGATTCGCAACGTTTTGACCGTTTCGAGTTCTTCCGCGCTGACCTTCTCGGTTCGCATCCGTTCGATCTCCTCGATGATGATCGAAGCGGCCTGGGCGCAGGTCTCGCTTTTCGATTGAAAGAAGGCCCGGAAAATGCCGGGGAAATAAACGCCTTCGGTGAAGATCGACCCGGCGCTGTAAGCCAGCCCTTCGTCGGACCGAACCCGGTTGGTGATGCGGGAAGTGAATCCCGATCCTCCCAGAATGTCGTTCATGATATCGATGGCGAACTCGTCCGGGTTGCCCATGCGGATGCCCAGATGCCCCACCGAAACGCGCCCTTGATTGACGTCCTCCTTGTGCACCATGTAGACCCCGGGACGAGGGGGCGTCTCCGGCTCGGGCGCCTCGGGAGACCGTCCCTTGCCCGGCCAATCGGCCATGGCGGCTTCGAGTTTCTGTTTCATGCTCTCGCTGTCGAAGTCGCCCGAGACGGCGAAGATGAAGTTGTCCGGGTGATAGAAGTTGCGGTGGAACTCGAGCATCTCGTCCCGGTTTATGGACTCCAGGCTGGCTTGGGTGGTGGGCCGGACCGTGAAATGGCGGTCTCCGCGCATGAGCCGGTTCCACTCCCGGCTTTCGATCGAATTCGTGCTGTCGTTTCGGCGCTCCATCCGCTGCAAAACCTGGCTCTTGTAGAGGTCCAGCCGATCTTGCTGGAAGGCGGGGTTGCGCAACATCTCGAAAAAAAGCTCCAGGGCCCGGTCGAGGTCCTTGGAGAGGGCGTTGACGCCGGCGCCGCCCGAAGTGGAGCCCACGAAGCTGCGCAAATCGGCAGCCAAAAAGTCGGCTTCTTCATCGAAGTCATCCGCATTCCAGCGGGAAGTGCCGCCGGACCGGAGCACACTCCCGACGGCTGAAGCCAAGCCGGTTTTGGCCTCCGGGTCGAGATAATCGCCGACCCGTATCAACACATTGACGTCCACCAAGGGCAGATCGTGGTCCTCGACCAGAAACGCGACCACCCCGTTGCTCAATACATGTTTATGATCGGCGACTTTGGGGGGCAGGTACTCGAGCGAGGGGTAGTCGAGGTTTTTGGGGTGATCGGGAATGATGTCCTGGGCTGTGAGTTGAGCCGGCGAGCCCATCACCAGCCAGAGAATAGCGAGCGTTATGATCTTCTTTTCCATTTTCACTGTCCGCCCTCCAGGTCTTTGAGCCGCTTTTCGATCAGGGTACGAAAGACTTCGAAAACTTTCATCCGCTCCTCGGGGGAGGCCTGCGCTGCCTGCTCCAACTGGGGAAGCATCTGCCGTATTTGGACGGCGTTCATCTGGTTGAGCATGGCTTGAAACTGCTTGACCTGGGTCTTTTCAGCCGTGGAGAGTTCGGCGAGCAAAGGATCTTCCTGGGCGCCGGGGGTGCTCCTCGTGTAGTAGATGGCCACGGCGCGCTTCTCGGGTTGAAAGTATTTATTGGCGACTCGCTGCAGATCCTCGGGTGTCACCGCCTGGATCCTGCGGGGGTCTTCGTTGAAGCTTTCCCAACCCCGAAAGCTCTCGGCCAACAGCAGTTGGACCATCAAGGCGAAGTTGCTCTGAATGCGCCGGAAGTTGTCGGCGGCGAAATTGTTCTTGACTTTCTGCAGTTCCTTCGCTCCGACGGGTTCGTTTTTGAGTTTGTCGAGTTCCTTGTAGATCGCCGACTCCACCTGTTCGGGGGTGTAACCTTGTTTGGCGACGCCTCGCAGAGAGAAGAAGCCGGCCCATTTCATGCCGTTCTGGCCGGAGAAAGCGCTATTGGCGATTTTTTGATCGAGCACCAGCGATTTGTAAAGCCGGCCTGTGCGGCCGCTCAGCAGAGATCCGAGCACAACCAAGGCGGGTTCGTCGACATGTCCGTCAGCGACGGAATGATAGCGGATCTCGACCTCCGGTTCGGTTTCCGCGTAGGCGATCATCCTTTTCTCGGCCTGCTGTTCCACCTCCTGGGTCCTGACCGGCTCGGGCTCGAGGGGGCTTCTCTTGAGGCGGCCGAAATAAAGTTCGGCCAGCCGCTTGGCGTGGTCGGGCTCGAAATCGCCCACCAGACAGGCCACCACGTTGTTGGGGGCGTAGTTGACCGCGAAATACGCCTGGGCTTCCTCGCGCGTGATCCCTTCCAGGTCGCTGGGCCAGCCGACCACCGGCCAGCTGTAGGGGTGAGAAGTCCAAAACATCGCATCGAACTCTTCCCGAAAGCGGCCGGTCGGCGTGCTGTCTGTGCGCAGCCGGCGTTCCTCATGAACCACGTCACGTTCCGTATAGAACTCTCTGAAAACGGGGTTGAGCAGTCGGTCGGATTCCATCCAGAACCAGAGTTCGAGCTTGTTGGCCGGAACGTTGATGAAGTAGACCGTCTGATCTTCGGTGGTGAAAGCGTTCATCCCGCTGGCCCCGCCCTGGGTGTAGATCTTGTCGAAGTCATTCTTGATCAAGAGTTCCTTTTGACGTGCCGTAAGCTGCTTGAATTCTTCGAGCAGTTCTTGATGCCGCGGACTGCGATGCTGGGGATCCTTGAGGTCGTCGATCAATCCCAACCGTTGTCTGCGAATCAGTTCCTGCTCCTCCTTCCTCAACTCCGCCTTGACGGCGTCGAGGCGATCAATGGTGTGGAGATCAGTTTCTATGTCCGCGGTCCCGATGGTGTGGGTGCCTTTGAACATCATGTGCTCGAAGAGGTGGGAAAGCCCGGTGATGCCGGGATGTTCGTTGGCCGAGCCGACTTTCGCCACCCATCCCGCCGCCACGTTGGGGTCGCCGCGCCGCGGGACCAAGAGAAACTTCATACCGTTATCGAGCACGAATTCCTCGACCTGGACCTGCTGCGCCAGGACAGCGGGAACGCCCAGAGCGAGGATCAGGAGTGAGGAAACAAGAATGATTCGCTTCATTTTCGATGATTCCTTTTTCGGATTCAGCGGATTGCAGTACGCAGTCCGCAAGTCCCGTGGTCTGTAGCCCGCAGTTCGCAGTCCTACAGTCTACAGCAGGAGGGGCGGCTTGCGTTCGAACCGGCTGTCTGAAATGCAACGGCGGCTCCAGTTGGCGGGCTTCCTGACTTCGCGGGCGTGGATTGATGCTTGGAGCATCATTCCTTCAGATGGCGCCGTTTCTGTTCCTCATCGATGCCAGAACGGACCGGCAGAGGGTGCCGCCGGGGCTTTCGGTTCCGGCAAGATGGGGCGCAGATAGTCTTCGAGTTGTTTTTGTCCGTCCCACTGCTTCGGGTAGCCCAGCGACACCTCTTCGAAGCGCACCCCATCGCGATAATCGGTGGCCCGCATATGGAGGTGGCCGTGCACCACCGCCGTCACCGGAAACTGGCGGTGCCAGTCTTCCGTTCTGCGTGTCCCGCACCAGATCTCGAAACGGGGGATGCGGGGCAGGCGCACCAGGTCCCGCCGCAGCGGAAAATGGTTGACGAGTATCAAGCGGGCTCCCTCGGGCGCCGCCTCGAGCCGTTCCCTTGAATAGCTGCTTCGCGCGCGGCACATTTCCGGTTTGTCTCTCCAAGGCGCCGGGCTCAGGAGGTGTTCGTCTCGGCACCACAAACCCGCGTCGCGGGCCCAGGCCAAGGCTTCCTCCCCCGCGACGTGGGAAGGGCGAAAGCTGTAGTCGTACAGGATGAAAAGAGGGGCGATCAAGTAACGATGCCCGTTGCAACGGATTTCGGGAAAAGGGTCTTCCGGTGTGAGGACGCCGTACTGCCTGCAGAGTTCAACCAAGCTCCAGTATTTTGCCTCGCCTCCCAAGCCGTTGTCTTCCCGGCTGGTCCATAGATCATGATTGCCGGGGGCCCAGATGACGCGGGCAAATCGCTCGCTCAGGTTCTGCCAAGCCTCGTGGAAGTAGCGTGGCCGCGCCGAGATGTCTCCGGCGACGATCAGCCAATCGTCGGGGCGGGCGGGTAGTCGGGCCAGAGCGCGCCGGTTTTGCTGGTAGTCCAGATGCAGGTCGCTGATGGCCCAGAGCTTCATCGCTGGATAGTTTACACTCAGGCTCCGGGCTTCGGACTGGGGCTCCGGGCAGCGGCGTCGGGCATCCGCCTTCGAGATGACAATTCAGTCCCGGCCGCGGCTGTTCTCCGCGGCAACCACCTCTCGCAGCTACCGCCCTCGCGGGCGAGGCATGTGCCGAGGCAGCGCAACCAAGCCGGCGGCCGACAGGCGCCCAACCTGCGTCAAAACGATTCCCTGCGCCGGCAACCAGGGATGGGGTGATGGAATCTTAGGAAAAGAAAGAGTCTGAAGTGCGGAGGGGATTCAAGGAACAGCAGGGAAACCGAAAGTCCATCCCAGGCTAGCTTTGTTTTAATGACCGCCGGCTTCCCTGTCTGATCCCCTGACGCTCCTTCTTGAAGGAGCAAACCGATTCGCGGGAACCCCTGATCCCCTCCGAATCAACACCCAACTCACTCGCAATTCCGGTGCCGGAATCGACCGGAAACTCTCTAACTGGTTGTAAAACAAACATGTTATCCGTTTCGGAATGGTCTTCACCGTGCCGAAAAAACAGACACCAATTCAAAAAAATGGGCTGGGATCTATGGCGGTTTACCGCTAACTGGTTGTATCGAAGTGAGTTAGCCGGAATCCAAATTTCTGAACCGAATTTTGAGAATGGGAAACGACCCGACTGAGCTCTTTGCCGAAATCGATTCCAAGTGCGACAAAGGCGAAAAATGCTGCACGGAAGGACGGAAGACGGAAGACGGAAGACGGAAGACTGATGGTCATCCCCCGATCCGCTAAGATGAGGCTCGATCATGATCTGCATCGGAATCGATTGCGGCACCCAAAGCCTGAAGACTCTGGCATGGGACAGCGAGAGCGGAAAGACACTGAGCGCCTCCCGCAGCTACGAGCTGATCGAAGGGCTGGCACCGGGGCACAAGGAGCAGTTTCCTGGCGATTGGATCGACGCCTTGGAGTCCTGCATCTCGGAGCTGAAGAAGAAGGGACTGGACTGCCGTGACGTGAGAGCGATCGGCGTCTCCGGCCAGCAGCACGGACTGGTGGTTTTGGACTCGCATCACGAGGTGGTTCGGCCCGCCAAGCTGTGGTGCGACACGAGCACCGCCGCGGAATGTGCGGCGATCTTGCAAGCGGCTGGCGGGCCCCGTCGATACCAGGACGAAATCGGCAACCTGCTACCACCCGGCTTCACCGCGTCGAAGCTTCTCTGGCTCAAGAATCGAGAATTCGATTCCTATCGAAGGATCCGCCATTGCCTCTTGCCTCACGATTACCTGAACTTCCACCTCAGCGGCGAAATGACGACCGAGGCGGGCGATGCCTCGGGCACGGGTTACTTCCAAGTGCGTCAGCGACGCTGGTCCACTTCGGCCTTGGGTTGGATCGATTCCGAACGGGAATTGTCGGAGTGTTTGCCGACTCTGATCGACTCCAATCGAGCCTCGGGTCAACTGCGTCGAAGTCTTTCCCGCCGCTGGGGTATGGATGGACGAGTCTTGGTCAGCTCGGGCGGCGGCGACAACATGATGGGGGCCATCGGATCGGGCAATGTGCGGCCCGGTTTGGTCACGGTCAGTCTCGGCACCTCGGGGACGCTCTTCTCCTGCTGTCGAGAGCCGGTCGTCGACCCTCGGGGCGAGATCGCGGCCTTTTGCGACAGCACGGGAGGCTGGTTGCCGCTCGGCTGCACCATGAACGTCACCGTGGCCACAGGGATGGTTCACCACGGGTTCTTTGGGGATTCCGGTTTGCGGGAGTTCGACGAAGCTGTGGCCGGCGTTCCTCCGGGATGTGACGGTTTGCTGCTGGTCCCCTATCTCGAGGGGGAGAGGCTTCCCGATGTTCCCGACGGGACGGGAGTTCTGCTCGGTCTCCGCGAGAAGACGGCCCGTCCCGAACACCTGGCCCGCGCCGCCATGGAGGGCGTCACCCTGGGCCTGCGCTACGCTTTGGATCGGATGCGCGAATTGGGAATCGACCCCGAGGAGATCCGCTTGATCGGGGGCGGCGCACGCAGCCCCGTCTGGAGGCAGATTGCCGCCTCCATATTCCAGGTTCCGGTGGTTTGCCCGGGAGGCGAAGAGGGCCCGGCTTTCGGGGCGGCCCTGCAGGCCTACTGGTGCACAACGGGAGGGGAAATCGGCGATGTCACCGACCGTTTCATCGAGTTGGACGAATCGACACGCTGTTTGCCGCGGCTCTCGGAAAGACGCTTTTACGAGCGGCTCTATGCTCTCTACCGTCGTTTCAGCTGCGAGTTGATCGAAAGCGGCGTCTTCGCAGCTCACCGGGAACTGCTCGGCTGAGAGAGCCCGAACGAGGGTTTTGCATGCATGACAATCTCCTCAGGAGGATCATCGCGGCGCAGCGCCTCGGTT
This sequence comes from Acidobacteriota bacterium, assembly GCA_041578355.1. GTDB lineage: Bacteria > Acidobacteriota > UBA6911 > RPQK01 > JANQFM01 > JBFGHF01. The sequence continues at coordinate 4,425 of JBFGHF010000007.1, read as the reverse complement.
TGGGTTTCGTTTTCGTAAGCCTTTTGGCGCTGGGCTCTTACAGCCTATCCGCTTCTCCTCCACCAGTTCGCCAGCTCGAGGTCGATTTCCAGAGCGGGAGCATCCGCTTGTCGGCAACCCTTTGGTTGCCGGAGGGGGCCGGACCTCATCCGGCGCTGGTGACTCTCCACGGTTCCGGAAGGATCGGTCGTGGGGATTTCTATGGGACGGGTGACCGCTGGGAAGACCCCCCTCCCCGGCGGACAATCGACGGCTATTTCGACTTTCTCGAGAATTGGCTCGAGCAGAAAGTCGGCTTGAAAATCCACTGATCCCTCCACTCTTCCTGTTAGGATATCGGGCAGAAAGGAATTCAAAGGAATGGCACATATCGTGGAGCCCGCCCGCCGGGCCAAGGCGGTTTTGGAGAAGTTGAAAGTCAAGGACATCAACGCCGGAGGGTGCACCGGTCCCGACGGTTGGATCGAGGACCCCGAGGGGAAGGAGCTGGTTTCCTACAATCCAGCCAACGGCGAGGCGCTGGGCAGCGTCGTCCAGATTTCCGAGTCGGGCTACGAGACGATTGTGGGAAAGGCCGAAAGCGCCTTTCAAACCTGGAGAGAGCTGCCGGCGCCGCGGCGCGGCGTCCTCGTCAGGGAGCTGGCTGACGCGTTGCGCGAGCTTTGTGAGCCGTTGGGCGAACTGGTGACCTTGGAAATGGGGAAGATCCGAACGGAGGGAATCGGAGAAGTCCAAGAGATGATCGACATCTGCGACTTTTCGGTCGGGCTGTCGCGCCAGCTCTACGGGCTTTCCATGCACTCGGAGCGTCCCGGGCACCGTATGTACGAGCAGTGGCATCCGCTGGGCCCGGTGGGGATCGTGACCGCCTTCAACTTCCCGGTGGCCGTCTGGTCGTGGAATGCAGCCATCGCGGCGGTCTGCGGTGACACCATGATTTGGAAGCCCTCCTCGAGCACTCCCTTGACGGCGGTGGCCGTTCAACACATTTGCAACCGGATCTGCGCCGATCACCAGATCGACGGCCTCTTCAATCTGGCCATCGGCCGCGGCAGTGTCATCGGGGAGAAGATGATCAACGACACGCGGTTGCCGCTGATCAGCTTTACGGGCTCGGTGCGGATGGGACGCCATGTCGCCGTGCAGGTGGCCCAGCGCCTGGGCCGGACGATTCTCGAACTGGGAGGCAACAACGGGATTCTGGTCACCGCCGATGCGGACCTGGAGTTGGCCACGCGGGCCATTCTCTTCGGCGCCGTGGGTACGGCCGGACAGCGCTGTACGAGCACTCGGCGCCTGATTGTCCACCAGGAGGTCGCCGGCGAATTGACCGAGCGGCTGACTCGGGCCTACGCCCAGGTTTCGATCGGCGATCCTTTGGAGGAGTCCACCTTGATGGGTCCCCTGATCAACGAAAAGGCGGTCGAGGACATGATGAAAGCTCTCGAGGAGGTTCGAGCCGAAGGTGGAGTGGTGGTCACCGGGGGGCGGCGCCTTGCCGACAAGGGCAGCTGCTTCGTGGAGCCCACCATCGTGCGCACCCCCAAGCAGTCGCCCATGGTCTGCGAGGAAACTTTCGCGCCCATCCTCTACATCATGGAATACCGCGACCTCGAAGAGGGCATCGAGCTGCACAATGCGGTGCCTCAGGGTCTTTCCAGCGCCATCTTCACGACCCGTGTGCAGGAAGCGGAGCGCTTTCTGGCCGTTTCGGGTTCGGACTGCGGAATCGCCAACGTCAACATCGGTACGAGCGGCGCCGAGATCGGCGGCGCTTTCGGCGGCGAGAAGGAAACGGGAGGCGGCCGCGAATCGGGCTCGGATTCCTGGAAGGCCTACATGAGGCGCCAGACCAACACCATCAACTGGTCGGATGAACTTCCGCTGGCCCAGGGAGTCAGTTTCGGGGATGCCGAGTGACGGTGGGTCCTTGGGTCTGTGGGTCTGAAGGTCTGTAGGTCCGAGGGACTCGATAATCGCAATCGCACTGGTCGCGTTGATCGGCAAGGGAGGGTCGCATGTGGGGTGTCGAATATCGAATTCTTCGAGTTGAACGGGACACGGCGGATCGCGTCAGGAAGCTCCTGATTGCAGGTTTCCTCGCCTGGCTCCTCATCACTCCCGCTCTTGCTCAGCAAAAGGTCGTCCGAGCTCTGCGGATGCTCGACGTGGAAACGGGCCAGTTTGTCGAGGATGTCTTTCTGGTGATCGAGGGCGACCGCGTTCTCCGGGTCGGACGGGGGGAGGCTCCCGAGGGTCCCGAGGTCATCGATTTGGGCCCTCTGACGATTCTCCCCGGACTGATCGACACTCATACCCATCTCTCCATGCAATTGGGACCCAACAGTTTTGCCAGGGCGGTGCGAATGACCGACGCCGATTTGGCCATGGCGGCAACCCGCTACGCGCGAACCACGTTGCTGGCGGGGTTTACCACCGTCCGCGACTACGGAGCGGGCATCGACGTTGCTCTCAAGCGGGCCGTCGAGTCGGGACTGGTCAGCGGGCCGTGGGTGGTCCCGTCGCGGCATCCCCTGGGCATCACCGGCGGGCATTGCGACACCACCGGGCTGGCCCCCGGGATTCTGGAAAGTGATTGGCGGCAGGGAGTGGCCGACGGAGTCGATGAAGTCCTCAAAGCGGTGCGTTACCAGATCAAGCACGGCGCCCAAGTCATCAAGACCTGCGCCACCGCCGGAGTGCTCTCTTTCGAAGGTCCGGTGGGCGCCCAGCAATATAGCTTCGAAGAGCTGAAAGCCATGGTCGAGGAGGCGGCTCGCCACGGGGTGAAGGTGGCCGCTCATGCCCATGGGACCGAAGGGATCAAGGCGGCGGTCCGCGCAGGCGTGGCCTCGATCGAGCACGGCTCGCTTCTCGACGACGAGGCGATCGAGTTGATGAAGGAGCACGGCACCTATCTGGTGCCCACCACTTATCTGACCGGCGCCATCGATCTGGATCTGCTGCCGCCCCCGATCCGGGCCAAAGCGGAGTACATTCTGCCGCTGGCCCGAAAGAGCCTGGAGAAAGCCATCGAGGCCGGAGTCAAGATCGCCTTCGGAACCGACGCAGCCGTCTTTCCCCACGGCGACAACGCGGGCGAATTCGGCGCCTTGGTGGAGAGGGGAATGTCCCCCCTCGAAGCCATCCGCTCGGCGACGATTCACGCGGCCGACCTTCTCGACCTCGATGACAGAGGAAGCTTGGAGCCGGGTCGGCTGGCCGACTTGATCGGCGTGGAGGGAGATCCGTTGCAGGACGTCCGCGTCTTGGAGGATGTCCGTTTCGTGATGCAGGGAGGCCGCATCGTCAAACGCGGAGACTGACTAGGCCTTCATTCCCCTGTCCACCCAGCGACTGAAGAGGGCGATTGAACCTGTGCAGGTTGACGAGGAGTTCTCGGTTGATCCCGCTCCAGAAGGTGCGGTGACCGTCGATGCTGAAGGTGAGTCCTCACGCCGCAGATTGAGGGGCGCACCCACCAGAAGCAAGAGGTTCTGCACCGTGATCAGGTGACCCATTTCTTCGCGCGCGATTTGCAGCAAACGCAGATGAAGGCTGCGTGCCGCGCCCTGATGGGCGTGGTTCTCCAGGTCGTAGCGCACCGAATAGGCGGCGTAGAGGTATTGCACCATCAACGCGTGCTCGACCTCGGCAACGACGGTCAAAAGCAGCGCCGCTTCATCGCGAGGCTTTCGCGGCGGTTGGATCAACGGCTCCGAGGGGGCGGCCATGAAGGTCAAAGCCGAGGGACCCTTGAGGGGCGGCAGAGCGAGCTTGTGCCTCGATAAATCCAGCTTCCTTTTCATTGCTCAGACCCTCCCCAGCAGATGCGTTCGGAAGCGGGCGGTTGGGTCGCTGATCGAATGCCGCTATAGAAACACCAGACGGCTTTCCGAGATGTCGTCGCAACTCACCCGAACCATGTACTGCCGCAGCGGCACGGGTTCGCCTTGGTCGTCGCGGAGGTCCCATGTAAAGGTTCGTTTTCCCGGCGCGGGATTCGATTCGTCGGCGAGGGTGCGCACATGGCCCGCGAAGCGGTCGAACAACTCGATCGTCAGTCGCGCGGTGCCCTGGGGAACGTCGACTTCGAAGTCGGCGCTCACGGTGGCATGAAGCCGATGCCCTCCAGATTCTGATTGACCATCCGACCCTCGGCGTCGCGGATTTCCCGGCGCCGCCAACTCTCGCCGCCGTCTTCGGAAATGAGGATGGCCCCAGGACACTAGCTCAATCTTCCCGAAAAAGGGTCGCAAAAGAGTCAAGTTCGAGTGGGATATTTCGTAAAATCGCGATCATTGCCGGCAGTCCACCTTCCAAGCCCTGATCCGCCGCTTTTCGACTACGAATCCGAATGCGAAAACGATACGCTTACGGGGGCGGCTGGCTGGGTTTGCTAGATCAGGCTTGAAGAGAGGAACC
>JBFGHF010000006.1:0-18491 GCA_041578355.1 Acidobacteriota bacterium | reverse complement strand
TGGCGCTCACCTATCCCGAAGGACCCACCTTGAGCATTGAATTGGCCGGGACCGAGCGGCTCCCCCGGGCAAGCGGCGAAGCCAAAGTGGAGCGAAAGAAGGGGATGACCGAGATCGAGATCGAGTTGGACGAAATGAAGCCCGCCTTCTATTTCGGTGGAGACTACAACACCTATGTGCTGTGGGTGGTGTCTCCGGAGGGGCACACTGACAATCTGGGCGAGTTCATCCTCGTTGGCAATCGCAGCAAACTCAACGTTTCCACGAACCTCGAGACTTTCGGGATGTTCGTTACGGCGGAGCCCCACTTCCTGGTCCGTTCCCCCAGCCGCTTCGTCGTGTTGGAAAACGTGCGGCCCAGGGAGAATCTGGGGCCCCTGAAGGTTTCCCGGATCGAATACAGGGGGTTTGAAGGGATCTACAACCATCTCAGGGACACATTGCGCGACGTTCCCGAAACCCGAGAGAAGTATCGGCCGCATGTCCGCGCGGCCCGCAGCGCGGTCGAATTGGCGCGGCGGGCGGGAGCCGAACGGTTTGCCGCCGAGAAACTGGCCAAAGCTCGGGAATCGCTGAAGGAAGCCGAACAGGCCATCGAACAGGGTGTCGGCGGTCGCAATCTGATGTTGCTGGGGCACCGCACGATCCGCCTGGCAGTCGACGCTCAGATCGCCGCCGAAGAGAGAGCGTTTCAGGCCGCGCTCAACGCAGAACGGAAAACCAATGCGGAGGAACGGGCCCGCCTGGAAACGGCCATTGCCGAAGCTCGCAGCGAAACGGAACGCGCGGAACTATTGGCTGAACAGCGACAGATGAAACTCGAGATGGAGCAGCGCGCCCGAGAGATGGCGGCGGAGCAAGCCCGTCAAGCCGCCCGAGAAGCCGCCGCGGCGAAAGCTCGGGCTGTGGAGGCCGAGGCCGAGAAGAAGAGGGCGTTGCTCGACGCCGATCAAGCTCGCAGCGAAGCGGAAATAGCCCGCCGACAGAGCCGCCAAGCCAGGGAGCGAATGAAACAGGCGCTCAGCCAAGTGGTTGAGATTCGAGACACGGCCCGGGGGCTGATCATCAACCTGCCGGATATCCTCTTCGATTTCGACCGGGCCAGCTTGCGGCCGCAAGCCCGCGAACAGCTCAGCCTGGTGGCCGGTGTCCTTCTGGTGACCCCGGGCTACAGCCTGCGGATCGAAGGGCACACCGACGACATCGGCGAAGCCGAGTACAACCAGAAGCTCTCGGAGGAACGAGCGCGCTCGGTATCCGAGTACCTGGTCGACCGCGGTCTGTCCGCCGATCTGGTGAGTTCGCGAGGATTCGGCGAAACCCGACCCATCGTCGAGAACGACTCGCCCTCCAACCGGCAGCAGAACCGCCGTGTCGAGATCATCATCGAAGAGACCCCCCAAGACCCCATCACCGACGAAGCCTCCTGAACACCCCGCCTTCGAGGGTCGGGCCCACAAGGTCCGGCCCTCGCCGCCGTTTCCTCTTCTCCGCGCCCCGCTGCAAATCCGCGTCTTCAGCGGTGGAATCTCACATCGGCTCAGAGAGCATTTGCGACCGGTTCCAGGTGGGTACTTGACACCCCCGAGTCGAGCGGGAATCCTGATGCGGTGATGCCCGGACTCGATCTAGCCCTCTTTCTGGAGTTTTTCGTCAAGATCGGCGCCGCCTTCCTGTTTGCTCTTCCCGTCGCCTGGGAGCGCGAGAAATCGGACCGCGTGATGGGACTGCGGACCTTTCCTCTAGTGTCTGTGGCGAGCTGCGCCTACATCCTGGTTGCGGTCTCGGTGCTGGGGCCGCAGAGCGATGCACAAGCCCGGATCATGCAGGGCTTGATGACCGGCATCGGTTTCATCGGGGGCGGGGCCATCCTCAAAGGCAAGGACGGCGTGAGCGGCACGGCCACCGCGGCCAGCATCTGGACGATCGGCATCGTGGGCGGCTCGATCGCCTACGGCAAGTTCGAGATCGCCGCCGTGATCGCAGTCGCCAACTTCCTCGTCCTCCGCTACCTGACACCGATCAAGAAAGAGATCGCGCCCGACGAGTCAGAGTCGGATTAGCGGTTCGCGTCACTGCAGAGAGCCAGACCCATCGTTTGGAGGATTCAGGCCGACCTGTCGGAGCAAGCGTTTAGGATGAGCGGCAGGATCTCTAGCCGCAATGATTCACCAGCCTTGAAAAAAGTGACGGATTGAGGCCGGATTTGCGGGGATCGGTGCGGTTTTTGGATGGTGGCGAGCTTTGACAGCTCGGATGCAACGAATGGAATCGGAAAGAAGCGTTTTGGGGAGACAGCGACCCCGGAAAAGCTCAAAAATCGGGATTTTGGGGAATTCACGTTGGGCGGCTAAGTGGGATGAAGTCGGGCCCAGACGAGCCAGAAGATTCGTTGCTCGGGATAGGCCGAGCTGAAGTGGACCCAGATGCGCCGCGTGGTCTGTCGGACGCGGGCTCCGATCTTGAGAACCCGGCGTCGCAGAGTCTCCACCTCCAGCTTCTGCCAAGGCGTCCCGTAGAGGTAGTCTCGGAAGATCAGAAACATCTGGTAGGCCAGGGCGTGCAGCAAGAGGCGAAACTGGTTGGCCCAAAAGCGGTGGCAACTCAGGCGATCCATGGCCAGGTGGGTCTTGAAGGCCTTGATGTAGTTTTCCGTTTGGCCTCGGTCGGTGTAATGATCGTAGAGTCGGCCGGGCGCCAGGTCGGTTCGATTGGCGACCACAAAGCGGCGGTTGATCCCCACTTCGTTGACTTCCACTTTGGCCACCACACGGCGGGGTTGTTCCCAGGTCTTGGCCTGGTAGAGGAACTCGCCGAACTCGCGCTGACTTTCGCCGCTTTCCTCAAACCGGCGCCGGCTTTGTTGCAGCAGGGGCTCGACGGAGCGCTCCAAACGGGGGTTTCGGCTCAAGCCGATCACGTACTGTAAACCCTCTTGTTCGCAGAAATCATAGAGCTTGGGGGTGGCAAAGCCGCTGTCGGCCCTTACCTCGATCTCCACCCGGGGCAGAGCTTTGCGGATGGCCGCCACCACACCCGCCGCAAAACCGCCACCGCCTGATGGGCCGCTCCTTTGTTGCCCGGCCGCAGCACCGCACAGATCAGGTCGCCGCTGTCTCCGTCGAAGATCAGAAGCGGATGCAGGATGTGGCTGCGGTAGTAGCCGTGGTAAAAGGAGAACTCCTGTTGGCCGTGGGTGTGATCGTCGGTGCTGTCCAAATCGAGCACGATCTTGGTCGCGCGCCGCTTCTTCAGCCTCCCGACATAGCGCTTCAGAAACCACCGGCCCAGCCGCATCAGGTCCTTGATGCCCACCGCGTTCTCCAGACGCGACAAGGTGGGCTGGGAGGCCAGATCCGGGTCGGAGTCGGGAAGCCGATCGCAGACCGTCTTGAGGATCGGATCCCCGCGCAGAGTGCCGGCGTCGTTGCAGTCTTCGAAGCCCGCCTCAATCTGATGCAGCCGCTGGCGGACCATCTCCAAGAGCCGATGGCGGATGCGGCTCTTGTCTCTGGAGTCGCCCAGACAGCCGCTGAAGCCTTCGCTGAGCCGATGCTGCTTGTCCAGAGCGTAAAAGAGCAGCAAGCCGGCGTCGGAGGTGATCTTTCCGCCGTTAAATCCCGCGGTGATTTTTCTGTCGGGGTGGAATGGCAAACTGTTTTGGCATACTGTTTTGTTCATGGCCGTGCCTCTTTGGTTGGGTCTTTTTCTCTAAACCCTTTTATATCAAAGAGGTATGGCCATTTTTCTTGCCTCCAGATCGGCCCGAGAGGGCCCCTCATGAATGATTGCGGCTAGGCCTGGCGACGGTGCTGGCCTTTTTCTTCGGCTGGTGGAGCCTTCTCTTCATCCTGGGACACCCCGCACTGGGTCTCGCCTTGCACATTGCCTGGTGCCGCCGAGACGGACTCGACTGGCAACGGTTGGACGCCGAAGAGTACCGCAAGAGTCAGGAGGATTGGGTGAGGAGAATGTCGAGTTATCGTGATGACCGGTGAAAGGCGAGACCACGCCACCGGTCCACCCTCGTCCTGCGACCTCGAGAACGAAAACTCGACCGGGTTCAGTCGGCGCCCGCGAACAAGAAGTAGTCGTAGAGCGCGCGGGCGATCTGGGCGATGACCTTTTCGCGCTCGGAAACCGGAACTTCTGACTCCTTCACGAAGAGGGACAACGCCAGATGGCCGCGGCCGTGAGGAAGGGTGACAATCCCCACGTCGTTGGTGGTGCCGCCGATGGTGCCGGTCTTGTGGGCCACCTTGGTGTCGCCGGGCAGCATCCCCGGGATCCGGTTCTCCCCGGTCTCGCAACGCTCCATGATGTCCAATAGCAGGGCGGCGCTCTTGTCGCTCAGCCCCTCCTTCTTCCAGATCTTGGCCAGAAGTCCGGTCATGTCGCGAGGCGTCGACGTGTCGCGCTCGTCCTGCTCGAACCGGCTCGCCGCCTTGTTGCGCTCCTCCTCGCTCAAATCGGAAACGAGCTTTCGAAAGGTCTCCGGGCTCCACTCCTGTTCCGGAGGCATTTTCTCGATGCCGATCCAATCGGCGATAAGTTTGAGGGTGGGGCGGTCGACCCGAATCCCCCCCAGTCCCAGCGCCTTCATCCTGGCTGTCACCGCCGAGCCGCCGCCGGCTGCCTCGAGCACCAGATCGGTGGCGCTGTTGTCGCTGATCAAGAGCATCAGTTCGAGCAAGTTGTGGAGCGACAGCACCACGCCGGGATCGTCGAAAAGGCGCGTCAGGGTCCCGCTGCCCGGATGGAGGTCCCAGGAATCGAGCTTGACCATCTCGGACAAGGAGATCTCGCCCGCGTCCACGCGGTGCAGAAGCTGATAAGCGATGGGTACCTTGTAGGTGCTGGCCATGGGGAAGGCGTCATCGGCGTTCTGGTAGAAGGCGCGCCCGCTCTCCAGATGAAGGGCGCCGACTCCGACCGTACCGCGCGCCGCTTGGCTGAGCCGCGAGATTTCCGAGTTCAGGACGTCGAAGCCGAGGCCGCCGCTTTGAGCGGGGACCGCCCCGGCGAGAAAAAGCCCGGTCAGGATCATCGACAGCGTCGAAATTGACTTGCCCGCTGAGATTCTCATCGCTCCACCCGGCCCGTCTTCTTTTCGACCGCCTCGTTGCTCATCCCGGTGATCTCCTTCAGATAGGAAGGATCGAGTTTCTCGGCCGGTTGGGCTTGCTGGATGACTTGCTGGCGGGCGCTGGAATACCGTTCTCCGGTCTTGGTCATGCGGGCGCGGACGCGCTCCTTGAAATGCTTTCTCTCGGTCATCGTCTGAACTCCCTTGTCTTCGCACAGACCTCCGCCACGACCCTGCGCGTCGGGGCGGGTCTGCACAAAAGAGATCAAACGACCCGCTCATCTCGGGGACATCGATCCCCTTTACCCCCGCACAGCCAGCGCGGCGCAGGCGCCCGGTCAGGGAGTCCGGCGAGAGATATCGCCGCAGGGATGATAGCGCAATCCGAGGAGAGAGAAAAGGGCACAGCTGCCTCTTGGTTCGGGCCAGAGGACCGGCCTACCGCGGGCGTCCCGCCTGCGGGCTGAAGCAAACCCGCTTCTCGGTTCGCGCGGCTCGACCACCAGGCCCCACGAACCTGAAATCCGTTAAGATCACGCCCATGAAACGGAAATCTGAGTGCGCCCTTTGGACGGTTCTGACCCTCTCGATCGCCACCTTTGCGGTCGGCCAGTCTCAGAACAAACCCAAACTGACTCCCCAGGACTACGGAAGGTGGGAGTCTCTTCGGGGAACTCCAACGCTCTCCTCCGACGGCCGCTGGCTCGCTTACCAAGTGCATCGGGTCGACGAGCAGCGAGAGCTGCGGGTGCGGGCCGTCGGTGCGGACACCGAACATCTCTTCCCCTGGGGAGAGGATCCGAACTTCTCCGACGACAGTCTCTGGCTGGCCTGGTCGGTGGGCCTTTCCGACGAAGAGAAGAAGCGCCTGGAAAAGGAGAAAAAGCCGCTTCGAGAGAGCGCGGGCTTGCTTCGCCTGGTCAATGGAGAAACCAGGGAATTCGAGGAGGTGGCGAGTCTCTCGTTCGATTCCACAGGCGGCTTTTTGGCCCTGCTGGGATATCCACCGAAAGAACCCGAAGATGCGGGTTCCACTCTTCGGCTTCTGGATCTTCGCAAGGAGAGCGAAACCAGCTTCGGCAACGTGGCCAGCTACGCCTGGAGTGAGGAAGGCTCCCTGCTGGCTGTTGCCGTCAGCACGGGTACAGACTCGGCGAACGGCGTACAGGTGTTCGACGCACAGCGGGGACGACTCCATTCTCTGGATGCGTCGGGCTGCTCCTACGGCGGCTTGTCGTGGAGGAAGAAGGGTCCCGATCTGGCATTCCTGCGCTCCGTCGAAAAAGCCAGTTCCAAGCGCCCCGCTCAGCGGATTCTCGCCTTCCGGGCGCTGGACGGCGACGACCCGGTGAGATTCGAGTTGGAGGAGAGCTCGGCGGACCTCGGCGCGGACCTCGAGATCTCGCGCCATCGGGTCCCGGAGTGGTCGGACGACGGCCTGCTTTTGTCGTTCGGGCTGCGGCCCGCTGACGGCGACGCCGGCGCAGAAGACGAGAGCGCCGGAAAAGAGGACGCTCCCGAGGACGGCGAGGATGCGAGCGCCAGGAATGCCGAGAAGGACGAACCGGATGAACTGCCCGACCTTCAGATCTGGCACACCGCCGACGTGCGCATCTTCCCGCAGCAGAAGACCGCCGAGAAGCGGGACAAGGAGCGGACCATTCTGGCGGTGTGGAAGCCGACTTCCAACGAAGTCGTGAAAATCGGTTCCAGCTTCTGGGAACAGGCGCGAATGCTGCAAGGGTGGAGGCACGGGTTGGAGTGGGTCGAAGCTCCCTATCCTTGGGGCGCCATGTTCGGACGAAGCTACCGGGACGTCTGGTCCGTGGATGTGGTGACGGGCAGCAGGGAGAAGGTCCTGGAGAAGGTTCGCTATTCGTGGCCGAGTGCGGGCGGGGACTACCTGCTTTCTTTCGACGGCAGAGACTATTGGACCTTCCATCTGGCGTCGCGAAAGCGAGTCAATATCAGCGGTGGGCTGGCCGCGACCTTCGTCGACAAGGAGTACGACACCCCCACCGATCTACTTCCTCCGCACGGCGTGGGCGGTTGGCTGAAAGACGACCAGGCCGTTCTGCTGTATGACAAATTCGACGTCTGGCGTGTCGCGCCCGACGGTTCGGGCGGCACACGGCTGACCCGAGGCGCAGAGGACGAGACCGTTCATCGCGTCGTCGATCTGGACCCGGACGAAGAAGCATTCGATCCGGTCCAGCCGATTTATTTTTCCACCCATGGGGAGTGGAGTGAGAAGCGCGGCTACGCCCGCCTCGAGCCGGGTGCTTCCGAAGTCCGCTCCCTGATTTCGTCGGATCAACGGATCTCGGGGCTTCACAAGGCCGAGGACTCCGACGTTCTGGTCTACCGCGCCGAGGCACGCCACGATTCTCCCGATTACTTCATAGCGGGTCCGGATCTATCCTCGCCCCGCCAGGTCACGGCGACGAATCCCTTTCAGGACGAATACGCCTGGACCCGCTCCGAACTCTTCGAATTCCAGAGCGAAGCGGGACGGCGCCTGCAGGCGGTGCTGCTCTATCCCGCCGATTACGAGCCGGGGCGCCGACACCCCATGATCGTCTACACCTACGAAATCCTCTCGCCTCAGGTGCATTCCTACGAAGTTCCCAGCGAACGCGATTACTACAACTTCACGGCTTGGACTCAGGAAGGTTATTTCGTGCTGTTGCCCGACATCGTCTACCGTGCCCGCGAACCGGGAGTGAGTGCCGTGGAGGCGGTGCGTCCCGCCGTGCGGAGCGTGGTGGAAAAAGGGCTGGCAGATGCTGAACGCGTGGGCCTGGTCGGGCACTCCTGGGGCGGCTACCAGGCGACTTACCTTCCCACCCGGACCGAGATCGTCGCCGCCTCCGTGGCGGGAGCGCCGCTCACCGATTTCGTCAGTTTCATGGGTCAGATCCACTGGAGATCCGGCAACGCCGAGTTGGACCACTGGGAGACGGGCCAAGCCCGCATGGAAGTCCCCTATTGGGAAGACCCGGAGGCCCATCACCGCAATTCCCCGATCCACAAGGTCCACGAGATGAATACGCCGCTGCTGATGACCTTCGGCAGCGACGATGGAGTGGTGGACTGGGATCAGGGGACCGAGTTCTACAACTTCGCCCGCCGCGCAGGGAAGCAGATGGTCTTGTTGGTCTACGAAGGAGAAGGACACGGGTTGCGAAAAAAAGCCAATCAGATCGACTATCACCGCCGCATTCTGGAGTGGTTCGGGCACTACCTGAAGGGCGAACCCGCCCCCCGATGGATCAGCGAGGGGATCGCGTTGGGAGATCTCGAAGAGGAGAAGAAGCGGGTCGGCGAGAAGGTCAAGCAGGCGAGCCCACCCAGCGGGGAATCGCCGCCGCCCAAACCCTAGCCGACGAGCCGTGCCCTCATACGATCCGGAATCCAGGAGGGACGATTGAATCCATCAGGGGTGTCAAAGTCGCTTCGGGTTTCAGCTTTACCCAGGACTGAAGTCCTGGGCTATTTTCACCACTTCCCTCCGGGACGCCGGTATCGCTGCACGGAGGACGGAGGACGGAGGACGGAGGACGAAAGACGTCGGCCCTTATTCCAGAATCCCCAACTTGGAGACCGGCCAGTAACGGAATATCGCCTTACCGAAAATGTTCTCGGCCGGGACGGCCCCCCAATGGCGGCTGTCGTTGCTGGAATTGCGGTGGTCGCCCATCACGAAGTAGCTGTCCCCGGGGACCTTCCAAGGCCCGTAGGAGTTGTGATCGAAGTTCTCGGGCCGGATGTACATCTCGTTGAGCATCAAGCCGTTGATGTAAACGAAGCCGGACCGGACTTCGACGGTTTCGCCGGGTAGCCCGACCACGCGTTTGATGAACGACTTCTTGGGCTCTTTGGGATACCAGAACACCACCACGTCTCCCCGGCCGATTTCGGAGAAGTGGTAGACGAACTTGTTGACGAAGATCCGCTCCTGATCGGAGAGGTGGGGTTGCATGCTGGTGCCTTCCACCTTGACGGGTTGCACCACGAAGACCACGATCAAGATGGCGGTCATTCCGGCGAAGAAGATATCGCGGGCCCAGCCACGCATTTCCTTCCAGAAACTCGAGAAGGACTCAGACGAGCGGTTTTGCTCGTCTCTTTGGCGCGGGACTTCGCCTACCGAAACATCGTCGGCGTCGAGGACCCCTTCGCTGCTCCGATTCGAGAGTTGATTCCGATCCATTCTTCAGTTGCCGGCCCGTTCAAGATGTTTGCCCGTCTCTTGAGACGCCTGGGTTCGCCGAAGGTTGCGGACGAACTCCGGGAAGCGGTCTGGCCGGGCGATCGAGTCGGTCACACCTCGAGGATCTCGGTCTCTTTGGCGGAGGCCAAGCCGTCTATCGTCTTGATGTACTCGTCCGTCAGCTTCTGGACGTCTCCCAGGGCGCGGTATTCCGCATCCTCGGACAACTCCTTCTCCTTGAGGGACTTCTTGAGCTGATCGTTGGCTTCGCGTCGGATGTTGCGAATCGCAGTGCGGTGATCCTCCGCCACCTTGCCCACCAGGCGAGCCAAGGTCTGGCGGCGCTCCTCGGTCAATGGAGGGATGGGAATGCGGATCAGCTTGCCGTCGTTCGAAGGATTGATGCCCAGATCGGACGCCTGCAGCGCCCGCTCGATGGCCCCGATCTGAGTGGGATCCCAGGGTTGGACCGTCACCAGACTCGGGTCGGGAGCGTGAAGGGTGGCCAACTGATTGATGGGAGTGGGCGTCCCGTAGTAGTCGACCTGGATGTTGTCGAGGATGTGGATCGAGGCGCGCCCGGTTCGTATGGAAGCCAGCTCGCGGGTCATGTCGTCGATCGTCTTGCCCATGCGCTGGCGCGTTTCTTTGATCAGCTCGTCGACTCTCATCGGTGCACCCCGGCGACCGGAACCACCCTCCCGTCCCACGGGCCGGGCTTCCCGGCTTCTTCAATCGGTTATGAGAGATCCCACCTTCTTCCCCAAAACCGCGTCGCGGATGTTTCCGTCGTGGCGGATGTTGAAAACGATGATGGGAAGTTTGTTTTCCATGCACAGCGAAATGGCGGTCGTATCCATCACGCGGAGACCCTTTTCCAACACCTGCAAGTAGGACAGGCGGTCGTAAAGTCGGGCGTCGGGATTCTGATCGGGGTCGGAGTCGTAGACGCCGTCGACCTTGGTGGCCTTGAGGATGACCTTGGCGTTGATTTCCATCGCGCGCAGAGCCGCGGCGGTGTCGGTGGAGAAATAAGGGTTCCCGGTTCCCGCCGCCAAGATGACGACTCTCTTCTTCTCCAGGTGACGAATGGCGCGGCGGCGGATGAAAGGCTCCGCCACCTCGGCCATGTGGATGGCGCTCAGAACGCGGGTGAAGATGCCGATCTTTTCCAGGGCGTTTTGCAGGGCCAACGAGTTGATGACCGTGGCCAACATCCCCATGTAGTCGCCCGTGGCACGGTCGAAGCCGGCCTCGCTGACGGTGATGCCCCGGATGATGTTGCCACCTCCCACGACGACCGCCGTCTCGACGCCGATCTGGTGGACTTCCTTGATCTGTTCGGCGATGTTCCGCATCATGGCGGGAGCCACGCCGAAACTCTGGAAGCCGACCAAGGCTTCTCCGCTCAACTTGATGAGAACTCGACGGTAGGTGGGTTTCGCAATATCCGGAGGCTCTGAGGTCAAAGTCTGGTCCTGGACTGCATCTCCCGTCATAACCTCTACCCGAGCCGTCCGCCGCGACCGACGCCGGATGAAATCACTCGCCGATCTGAAAACGGGCAAATCGGCGGACCTGGATGTTCTCCTTGAGGGTGGCGATCTTCGACTTGATCAGCTCCTCCACGGTGACATCGGAATCCTTGATGAATGCCTGTTCGTACAGACAGACCTCAGAATAATATTTCTTCAGTTTTCCTTCAACAATTTTATCGAGCACGGCTTCGGGCTTTCCGGAACTCTCCGCTTGACTGCGGTAGATCTGGCGCTCCTCGTCCAACGCCTCGGCGGGAATCGCCTCCCGATTGACGTAGAGGGGATTGGCGGCAGCGATCTGCATGGCGATGTCGCGCACCAGTTCCTGGAACTCGTCGGTTCGGGCGACGAAGTCGGTTTCACAATTGACTTCGACCAGAACGCCCAGTTTCCCGCCGGTGTGAATGTACTGACCCACCAGTCCCTCCAACACCGCCCGGCCCGCTTTCTTCGCCGCGGCAGCCAGTCCGCGCTCGCGAAGGATGGTCACGGCGCGATTCAGGTCGCCCTCGGCTTCGGTGAGCGCTTTCTTGCACTCCATCATTCCGGCGCCTGTTTTTTCGCGCAGCTCTTTTACTTGGGTGGCTGTGATGGACATGTCTCGTGCTCCTGTCGACGGGGACTAGCGGAGGGTCAGGTCTGGGCCTCGACTGCCGAATCGGGCTCGTCGCTGCTGGTTTCCGAAGCGTCGGCGGTTTCGGGCTCGTCCGCGGAAGTGGCGTCTTGCGCCTCGACAGCGGCGGTCTTCGCTTTCGCGGTCTCCGCCTTTTTCGCCGTCTTGGCCTTCTTGGCGCTCGCCTTGGGCCGCGTTTTCTTGGCGGTCTTCTTGGCCTCGGCCGGGGCCTCCGCATCTTCCGGGGCCTTTTCCTCTTGGGCCGGGCTCTCTTGAGAGGACGCCTCTTTTGCGGCGGCCTTCTTGGCGGGTTTAGCTTTCGGGGCCTCCGTCTCGGCGGCTTCTTCCGACACCTCCGTTTCAGCCTTCGGCGCCGCTTTTTCGGGGGCCGCCTCTTGCTCGGCCGGAGCCTCCTTCTTGGTGGCCTCCTTCTTGGGCGTGGCCTTCTTGGGCACGGCCTTCTTGGGGGCCGCCTTCTTGGCCTCGGCCGGGGCCTTTTGGGGAGCCTCGCCCTCTTCGGGCGCCTCTCCCGCTGCGGCCTTCGCGTCTTTCTTCTTCGATTCCGCTTCGGCTGCTTCCTTCTTTTTGGCTTCGGCCTCGGCTCTGGCCTTCTCACGGGCTTCGCGTTCGGCTTTCTTGGCTTCCGCCTCGGCTTTGCGCTTGGCTGCTTCGCGAGCCTGTTTCTCCTTGGCCTCGCGGAGCTCCTCTTCGACCTTGGCGTCGTAGACGGAACGTCCCGCCCGCACGGCGTCCGCGATGGTGGCCGTGAAGAGCCGAATCGCTCTCAATGCGTCATCGTTGCCCGGAATCACGAAATCGACGTGATCGGGATCGCAGTTGGTGTCGACGATCGCGATCACCGGGATCTTGAGCCGTGCGGCCTCGGCAACGGCGATGGCCTCCCGATTGGCGTCGATCACGAAGACCGCCCCCGGCAGGCGGTCCATTTCCCGAATTCCCTTGAGGTTCTTCTCCAGCTTCTTCCGCTCGCGCTCGATCCGGGCAGCTTCCTTCTTGGAAAGCTTGGAATAGAATCCCTCGCTTCTCTGCGCGTCCAATTCCTTGTAACGCTTGATGCTGTTCTGAATGGTCTGGAAGTTGGTCAGCAACCCCCCCAGCCAGCGGTTGTTCACGTAATACATCCCGCAGCGCTCGGCTTCTTCCTGGACCGCTTCCTGGGCCTGGCGCTTGGTACCCACAAAGAGGACGCTCTGGCCTCGCGAGGCGAGATCGGAGACGAACTCAACAGCTTCCTTGAAAAGCTTGAGGGTTTGCTGCAGGTCGATGATGTAGATCCCGTTCCGCTCTCCGAAGATGTAGTCGCGCATCTTGGGATTCCAACGGTGGGTCTGGTGTCCGAAATGGACCCCGGCTTCCAACAATTGCTTGATCGAAATGGCAGACAAGCCAATCCTCCTGACTATCTCTTGGAAAACTGAAAACGCTTTCGAGCGCCGGGCTGGCCGTATTTCTTGCGTTCTTTGATTCTGGGGTCGCGGCTCAGGAAACCCGCCTTTTTGAGGGTGGGCCTCAGTTCGCCGTCGAAATGTTGCAGAGCGCGAGAGAGTCCCAGACGAATGGCGCCGGCCTGCCCGGCGAATCCTCCGCCGTCGACATTGGCATAGACGTCGAACTGTTGGCGTGTCTCGGTGAGGAGCAGCGGTTGAGTCACGACCTGCCGCTGCGACGCATTGGGAAAGTATTCCTCGTAATCGACACGATTGACCACGATCTGACCGCTGCCGGGCATCAAGAAAACTCGCGCCGTGGCGGTCTTTCGTTTCCCCGTGCCGTAATACTGCACCTTATCCAAAGCTCGTCTCCTAGAGGTTCAACGGCTCGGGCTGTTGAGCCTGATGCCGATGCTGGCCGCCCGCGTAAACCTTCAGCTTCTTGATCATCCGGTTACCCAGTCGGGTTTTGGGAAGCATTCCCTTGATGGCCTTGTAGACGAGCCGTTCGGGGAACTTCTTCCGCATTTCACGGGCCGTGATCTGCTTGAGAGCGCCGGGACGTCCACTGTGAGCATAGTAGACCTTGCCGTCCCACTTTCCGCCGGTCAGCCGAACCTTGTCGGCGTTGATGACGATCACGAAGTCGCCCGTATCCATGAAATCGGTGTAGATGGGCTTTCGTTTTCCCATCAGAATGCTGGCGACTTCCGAAGCGAGGCGCCCCAGCACCTTGCCGGAAGCGTCCACCACGTACCACTTTCGTTCGATCTCGTCGGTTTTGGGCAAGAATGTACGCATACCAAATCCTCAAGCAGCCAAAAGCAAACGCCAAAAATACCGGATCGGGGCTGTTTGTGTCAAGGAATGAGGGGTTTTCCCAAGCAGTTTGTCGGACCGTTCCCGAGGAGTAGCCGCTGGCGCAACGGGAATCGTCAACGGAATGGCCCGCGGGCCGGTTTCGGCTCGCGCACACCGTGTGAGTGGGATCACAACCCCAAATAGTTGCCCCCGTTAGGATTGGGCACGGGCCGTCCCGCAGAATCGGGGTCGGGGAGCGGCTCGAAAAAAACGCATTTCACGTCAGGGAAAGACGCTAGAATGGGTTTGTTGGAGCGAGTGCCCTTGACAAAATCTGTAGTGCTGTCAATAATTTCCGCTGAGGCTGTTTAGGCGGGATAGCGGGTGAATCGCAATGGTTGACATAGCATCCTGGTTCCGCCCGGCTTCGAAGACGCTGGCCGGCGTCGACATCGGGACCAGTTCGGTGAAGGTGGCTGAGCTTCGCCGCGCCGGGAAGAATCGTTACTCCTTGGTCGCCTTGGGCCGGGAGGCTCTGCCCCCGGATGCCATCGTCGACGGTGTCATCATCTCCAAGTTGGCGGTAGCCGACGCCATCGAGGCCCTCTTCAAAAAACACTCCATTCGCAAGGAGAAGATCGCCACTTCGATCTGCGGCCACTCGGTGATCGTAAAGAAGGTCCAGTTGCCGGCCCAGTCCGAGCAGGAACTGGACGAGTCGATTCAGTGGGAGGCCGAACAGTACATTCCTTTCGACATTTCGGAAGTCAATCTCGACTATCAAATCCTCAGCCGGCCCGCTTCCAAGGGTGGGCAGATGGAGGTCCTGCTGGTTGCGGCCAAAAGGGACAAGATCACCGATCACACCAGCGTCCTCTCGATGGCCGGAAAGCGTCCCCTGGTGGTCGACATCGACGCCTTCGCTCTGCAGAACGCTTTCGAGGCCAACTACGAGCCGGACGCCCGCAGCGTGATCGCACTCCTCGACATCGGCTCCAACATGATCAACGTCAACATCGTCCGCGGTGGCGACTTCCTGTTCACCCGCGATATCGCGATGGGCGGAAACCACTACACCGAGTTTCTGCAAAAGGAACTCAACGTTTCGTTCGAGGAGGCGGAGGACTACA
Source organism: Acidobacteriota bacterium (assembly GCA_041578355.1). Lineage (GTDB taxonomy): Bacteria > Acidobacteriota > UBA6911 > RPQK01 > JANQFM01 > JBFGHF01. The sequence continues at coordinate 3,659 of JBFGHF010000006.1, read as the reverse complement.
AGGCGGGCGAAACCCCCACCGAAGAACTGCAGGCCCAAACCGCCAGCATCCTGGACGCGGTCTCGGAGATCCTCACCCTGGAAGTGCTGAAGACCTTCGATTTCTTCAAGACCACCACCCAGTCGGTGGAACTTGCCGAAGTCTATCTGAGCGGGGGAGCCAGCCGAACCAGCGGCCTGCGCAAACATCTGCAGGAGAGGCTGGAGATCCCCGTCGAATACCTTAACCCCTTCCTCAAGATCGGTGGCGACGGCAAGTTCTCCGAAGAGGAACTCAAAGAGATGGCGCCCCATTTCACGGTTGCGGTGGGGTTGGCATTGAGAACTGAGCGCGAATCATGATTCGGATCAACCTGCTTCGGGAACGAGCCGCACGCAGCCGCGGCGTCTTCGCTCCAGAGTTCCGGATTCCCATCATCTTCGCGGGTGCGCTGCTGCTGGTGGGCCTCTTCATCGCAGGCTGGTATTGGAGCCTTTCGTCGACCGCCGCAGCCCAGCGCGCCGAGGTCGCGGAACTCGAACAGGAAAGCGCACGGCTGCGGACGATCCAGACCGAATTGGAGAGATTTGAAAGAGAGAAAGCGGAACTGGACAGCCGTTTGGCGGCCGTCGAGAGGTTGCAGCGAAACCGCCACGGGCCCGTCAAATTGATGAACGCGCTGGTGGCAAGCGTCCCCTCGACGCCCAATTTGTGGCTGACCACGCTGAGCCAGCGCGGCCCCACAGTCACCATCGAAGGCAACGCCAGCAACGTGCCGACGATTGCAAACTTCATCGCCAATCTGAGCCGGCGGGAACCTTTCCAGAGCGTGGAACTCGACTACTGGGAGGAAGAGCCCTCTTCTCTCAAGTTCAAACTGACCTGTCTGGTGGAGAACTGAGCTATGGCCTTTGAAGGTTTTTCGCTCGAGAACATACCCTTACGGCAGCAGCTGGTGCTCTTCGCCCTGGCCCTGTTCGCCATACTCTATTTCTCCTATTCCTGGACCATCGAACCCTTGCGCACCGAAGTGGCGACACTCGAAGCCCGCATCGACGCCTTGACACTCGAGGTCGATCAGGGTCGGCTCGTCGAGGCCCGCCTGCCCGAATTCAGAAGAGAGGTGCAGGCCCAGCGCGAGAAGCTGCGGATCTTCAAACAAACCTTGCCCGACGAGAAGGAAACGCCCGACCTGATGAGGCGAATCCAGCAGTTGGCGGTGGGAGCGAATCTCAACATCAAGAGCTTCATCCCCCAACAGACGGTGTCCCGCGAATTCTACGTCGATTGGCCGATCCAGATGACCATGGAAGGCAACTACCACAACCTGGGCCGCTTCTTCGAGCGGGTCAGCCGGCTGCAGCGCCTGGTCAACATCGGCGACGTCAGCATTCGGGCGCTTGAGAATACGAGTGTGCGGGAGCGCACCATCGGGGCCACTTGCACTGCCATAACATTTGTTTTCCTGGAGGAGCAGACCTCATGAGCTCATCGATCTCCGACAAACGGGCGGCAGGACTGTTGAAGTGGGGACTGAGCTGGATCGGCCCCTTGCTGCTCACGGTTTTGCTGGTCGGCCCTCTTTGGGGCCAGAGCTACGAACAAGGAGGGCGGCGCGACCCCTTCGCCAATCCCGCCCACACCCGCCAGGTTGCGAGGCGCACGATCGTGGAGCCGCCTCCCCTCTCGCAACGCCCCGCGGGACTCTCCGGCCTGCTCGTCTCTGAAGTCACGGTGGTCGGAACGGCCGCCAACAAGGATCGGCGCATCGTCATTCTGCAAGGGACCGACAACTTCACCTACATGGCGCGCGAAGAGACCCGACTCTTCGATGGTTACGTAGAGTCGATCTCTTCCGACGAGGTCGTCTTCATTCGCGAAATATTCGACAACACGGGTCAGAAGACGACCCGAAAAGTGGTCAAACGCTTCTACACCGAAACAAGTCAAGGTGATTGAAATGAGCTGCAGAAAACTACCCATGATCGCCCTTGCCCTCTCCGTGATTCTGCTCTGCCCGCTGGCCGGCAGCGCGTCCTCGTGGGCATCGGCGGGTGAGGAAGCGGCCACTGCCCAGCAAGTTGCGGCCTTCGAGGGGGAACCCATCTCACTCAAGTTGGTGAACGCTTCGCTGGTGGATTTCTTCCGGGCCATTTCCGAACTCAGCGGCCTCAACATCCTGATCGATCCGGACGTGGCGGGCTCGATCACGATCAACGTCGAGGAAGTGCCCTGGGACCAACTGTTCGAGGTGGTTCTCAAGAGTCACCGGCTGGAGAAGACCTTCGAGGGCAACCTCGTGCGCATCTCCACCAAAGCCACGCTGCAGATGGAAGAAGAAGCCGTGCAGCGCCTCAAGCGGGCGGCATTTCTGGCGGCGGACACCAAAACCGTGGCCAAGCGCCTCAACTACGCCGACGCAAGGGCGGTTTTCGAAGGCCTCGACAAAGAGAAGGCCTTTCTCTCCGAACGGGGTGAATTCCTCGTCGACGAGCGCACCAACACCATCTTCATCACCGACGTGCCCGGCTCGGTCGACCGCCTTGTGGACCTGCTCGACGCCATCGACATCCCTGAAAAACAGGTGGAAATCGAAGCCCGGATCATCGAGGCCACCACCACTTTCGCTCGAGAGATCGGGGCCACCTTCGGTTTTCTGATCGGCGCCCCCGGGGCGCGCAACCAAGGGGGATTCGCCGCCTTCACTCCGGCCGAGGAGCCCCAGGCGAGCGGCTTTTTCAGCACCGGTAAACTGCTCGACACGTTTCGCCTCGACGCCGTGATCAGCGCCGGCGAGAGAAGCGGCGACGCCCGCATCCTCTCCAAGCCCCGGGTGAGCGCCCAGAACAACGCCGAAGCCATCATCACCCAGGGGTCGAGAATACCGATCCCCGTCCAGGTCAACTTCACGACGACGGTGCGCTTCGAGACGGCCGCCCTGCGGCTCATCGTCACCCCCCAAATCACCGAGGAAGAGACCATCGCCCTGGCCATCAAGGTCGAGAACAACATCCCCGACTTCAGCAACACCGTTCTGGGAATTCCCACCATCTTGACCAGCGAGGCGGAGACTCGGGTTCTGGTGCCGGACGGGGGAACCACGATCATCGGCGGGATCTTCGTCGAGACCGACCGCAACGCCAAGGACAAGGTGCCGGGGCTTGGAGACATCCCGGTTCTCGGCCACCTCTTCAAGAGAACCTCGGTGGAGCGCGAAACCCGAGAGATCCTCTTCTTCCTGACCCCCAAAATCAAACGCTAGATCGACCTCATCGGGCAGGTCAGGTCGCGGCCATGTGAAGCTTGTGAGTCCCGAGAAGACGCCCGGCAAGGACGAGATCCGAAAGCCGAAGTCCGACCCAGTCCCTTCCGCACAAGATCCTCCGCCCGACTGCGAAGCCCGCTGCAGGCGCCTGCTCTCGGCAGTCGAAAGCCAGCAGCTCGACGGCCTGCTGGTGACCCATCCGCCCCAGCTTCGCTACCTTTTCGGCTTCAGCGGTTCCACCGGGATCGCCCTCTGTACGCCCGAAGAGCGGTGGCTGCTGGTCGATTCCCGCTACGGCGAACAGGCCGACGAGGAGACCCGGGCCTGTCGAATCGAAGTTTCCGCCGCGGGGGCCGAGGTCGCGCTGCAAAACCTCCTGCAGGCCGGGCAAGGACTCTCCACCCGTCGATATGGC
>JBFGHF010000005.1:0-19313 GCA_041578355.1 Acidobacteriota bacterium | reverse complement strand
TACTGAAGAAGCCCGGCAGGGCGGACAAGGCCCGCCCGGGGCCGTAAGCACGCGCCTCAACCGGCCGCTCGACGGAGCAGCGTGTCCTCCCGCCGATGGGCTGGAGTTTCTTATGAGCGGATTGGTTCAGATCACGACGGACCGAGCCAAAGGGCCGAGCCGTCTCCGCACGGACTACGATCTGCGCCGATACGTGCCGGTGCACGTGGTCTGGGAACTGACGCTGGCCTGCAACCTCAAGTGCAATCATTGCGGATCGCGGGCCGGAAAGCCCCGACCCAACGAATTGTCCACCGAAGAGTGCCTCGAGGTCGTGGAGGCATTGGCGCGTCTCGGCACACGCGAAGTAAGCCTGATCGGCGGCGAAGCCTTCCTGCGCAGCGACTGGACGGAGATCGTCAAGGCGTTCCGTTCCAACGGCATTTACTGCGCCATGCAGACCGGGGGCCGGGCGCTCACAGACGCGCGTCTCGAGGAAGCCGCCGAGGCGGGGTTGCAGGGAGTCGGCGTCTCCATTGACGGCCTCGAGGACCTGCACGACCGGTTGCGCGGCATCAAAGGTTCCTATCGAATGGCGCTCGACGCTTTGCGCCGGGCCAAGGCCATGGGCCTCAACGTCAGCGTCAATACTCAGATCGGTCCCGAGACCGTGGCGCAGCTTCCCGAGATCATGGATCGGATCATCGAAGCCGGCGCCACCCACTGGCAGATTCAGTTGACCGTGGCCATGGGCAACGCCGTCGACAACGAGGAGCTGCTGCTTCAGCCCTATCAGCTGATCGACTTGATGCCTCTGCTGGCCCGACTCAACATCGAGGGCCGGCGCCGCGGTTTGCTGATGATCGCCGGAAACAATATCGGTTATTTCGGTCCCTACGAGACGCTCTTCCGAGGCACTTACGACGCGCAACGACAGCCCTACTGGGGTGGCTGCGCCGCCGGGCAGACGGCGATCGCCCTGGAGTCGGACGGGACCGTCAAGGGCTGCCCCTCTCTGGCTACTGTTGGCTACGCCGGCGGAAACGTCCGCGACCTCAGCCTGGAGGAAATCTGGCACACCAGCGAAGCCATCCACTTCGCCCGCCTTCGTTCGATCGACGACCTGTGGGGATTCTGCCGCAGCTGCTACTACGCCGAGATTTGCCGTGCCGGCTGTACCTGGACGGCCGGCTCGCTGCTGGGCAAACCGGGGAACAACCCCTATTGCCACTACCGTGTTCTGGAGTTGGAGAAGGCCGGGCTTCGCGAACGCATTCGAAAGGTCGAAGAAGCGCCTCAGGCCGCGTTCGCCATCGGCAAATTCGAGCTGATCGCCGAACCAATCCCCGGGAGCGCCGGAGGGACGATGAGCTACGCCAGCCCCCAAGCTCCCCCGGGCGCGGGCGCCGACGATCAACCCGCCGACCCGCGCCGTGACGGTCGCCTGCCACCGGAAATGGATATCTGCCGTTCGTGCGACTACCACATCTGGCCCGGTGAGACCCTGTGTCCGCACTGCGGCGGGGACGTTGCCGCAGCTGCGGCCGAGTACGAAGAAGAAGTACGCAGGCGAAGGCAAGTCCTGGAGCGGGTGGAGCGCTTGATCGAAGAGGCCCGAAAGAGACGGGAAGCTTCGGCAGATTCCTGAGAACAACGGTCCAGTCGGTTGGAGCGAAAGCAGCGGCTGGTAAATGCTTTCAGAGCTGCGTTGCGTGAGGGCGAGTAGCCCAAATGAGTTCCGGCGGCACCGCGCTCAGCTCGCCGGGTGGTCGCGTCCCCCTGGGAGAACGCAGTGAGAATTGCCCAGGGCTTCAGCCCTGGAAAAAGGCGCCTCCCCGGACTCCTCCCCGTGTCCGGAGGGACGCGATGAAATCTCAGCTTTGATTCAGTCGTCCCGCCGGGACTCGCGGTCACGCCGGGGACATCGAATCGACCCAGGACTGAAGTCCTGGGCTATTTTCGTTGCGTCCTTCCGGACGCACATCTTCGTAATCTTGGGTCGATGCCGGGGACGATGGGCACCTGGTGACGGGGGTCATGGCGCTCGGGCCGATTCGGGCAACACCCCCTCACCGTCGCAGCTCTACCAGGACGGCCACACCCGATCGCCCGTCAGATCTTCTCGAAAACGATTCGCTGGTGATCGATGATCTCGCGGTCGAAGCACTTGTATTGATAGCCGTTCCAGACTTCTTCCAGCTTGTAGCGGAAATCTCGGTCGCGGAAGAAGTTGGAGACCATTTTGGTGGCAACCCACAGTTTGGGGAAGCTGAACTCCCACACCCGGCTCCACTGACGCATCGTTTCCAGATAGTCGAGCCGCCCGTTGTTGAGCGAGATGACCCGGAAATAAGGTTTGGCGCAGCGTACGATCTGCTCTTCCCCGAAAGGCAACCAGGATCCGGGGTAGAACTTGGCCAGCACGGCGACGATGTACCCCGCTGAGTCCTTCTCGGCGTCGAGCGAGATTTCTTCGTAGGGAGGCGCGTTCCTGCCCCACATCATGGTCTGCAGATAGAGTCGGCCCTGCTCGCCGAGGTGACGGTGACAGAATTGGAAGAAGCGGTCGTATATCTCTTCCTGTTTGCCCTCCCTGTACTCGGTCATCGAGCAGAAGTGTTCAAAGGAGCCGACCGACACGACTCCGTCGAAAGTTCCCAATTCGCCGTCCTGCACGTCTTTCCAGTCTTTGAGGAGGGCCTCGAAGCCGTTCTTGCGGCAAGCTTCCAGCTGGCTCTTGGAGAGTGTCAGGCCCAGGGCCGTGCCACCTTGCTGGCTGACAGCGTTGAGGACCGGGCCCCAACCGCACCCAACGTCGAGCACCCGCCCCCCGCCGTTGACATTGAGATTGGAGAGGATGTAGGCGTGTTTGTCTTTTTGCGCCTGTTCCAAAGTCTTGGAGAAGTCGCCGTTGTACATCGCGCCGCTGTAATCGAAATTCTCGCCGTAGGTCAGCCGGAGAATCTCGTCGAGGTAATCGTAGGAGACTTCGATTTCTTGTTGAGTCGCCATTCTTCTTCCCTGATCTGTAAGGGCCTCTACGGTTTCAAGCGTTTGCCTGATTCGGTGCCGCGGTAGTAGAGGTCGCGTTCATTTCGGGCTTTGCGCCACAATGGTTTGCTGGCTTCGTGCAAAAAGACCAGCATCTCTTTAAACGACTGAAATGCTCCGGTTTCATAGTAAGGGATGGAGCGTTCCAGGCAGTAGGCTTTGACGATTTTCTGGGCTTTCCGCAGTCGGCACCGGGGAATGGCCGGAAAGAGGTGGTGCTCGATGTGATAGTCGACTCCACCCCACCAGAAACTCGTCCAACGATTGCTCTTCAGGTTTCGGGCGGTGACCACCTCGCGGTGCAGGAAGCTGAGCTTTGCGTCGTCCGGGATCAACGGCATGCCGATGTGATTGTGGGCGAATGTGGTCGCCATGTAGACGCCGTAAAGAGCCTGATGAACCAGGATGAAGAGCAGAGCGTTCACGGGAGATAGGACGAGAAAGAGAAAACTGAGATAAAGGACGTAATGCGCGGTTGTCAGTGCCACTTCCCATCGACGGTATTTGAATCGCCGCTGCCACAGATAGAGAATCACGCCTCTGCGCTTGCTCACCGCTTCCAGCGCCGTCATGGGAAAGAAAAGATAGGACTGATACTTGACGATCAGTCGGGCCAGACCGGTTTTGCTTCGAGCCTGATCCCGGGAAAAGGCGAGGATCGGGATGTTGGTATCGGGATCGAGCTCCACTTCGTTGGGATGCCCGTGATGACGGTTGTGATTGTCACACCACCAAGCGTAGCCCATTCCCAGCAACAGATTGGCGACGAAGATACCCAGGTAGTCGTTGTGCCGACGCGACTCGAAAATCTGGAAATGGCCCGCATCGTGAACGAAAAAACTCACCTGAGTGAAAGCAAACGCCATCAGGGCCGCGTCGGCCAACAACAGCCATGTACTTTCGATCCAAGGAAGCAGGGCGAACCCCGCAAGCATCAATCCGACGTTCAGACTGATCTTATAAAGGTATTAAAAGGGAGCTTTATCGAGAAGCCCGGCTTCCACAATGATCTTTTTTAGGGTAGCGTAATCCATATCCTGAGATGGCAGAGAAACAGGCCCGTCGGCCCTCTCCCCGCTCAGGCCAGTGGTGGAATTGCAACCCTCGGTGAGGGCCAAGCTCATACAAGAATCTCCCCGCTCGGATTTGACGTCTCCAAGACCGCGTTTCAAGCTAAAGACAGAGTAACTCCAGAATTTTTGCCGGTCGAACTTTTAGAGTTTCGGACTCCCGGGCTGATTATAGCAGCTTCGCACAACCTCGACTATCAGAGAAGTGAATCGAGGCCCGTGCGGCTCATTTGCTTTCCAACAGCTGGTTGAGCTGGGCGGCCTCGATTTCGGGGAGGGCCTCGAGTTTTTCAAGCAACGAAGGAGTCAGCCGCTGCAGGTCCGGCTCCAGCTGAAGCGAATTCCCGTTCAGCTCGGCGGCAAGGGGCAACGCGGTGTGCTCTTCGAGTTGCGCGATCCAGCCCTGAAAGCTCTTGTCTCGGGGGTCGCGGCTTCCCTTTCGCAGTGTCTTGGCTTGAGGTGTGCCGGGACGGATGCGGACCTCGACTGGCCGCAGCAGGGGTGCACCAATCGATTGTTTGCCGCCCGGTCCGATTCGGGCGTCCTCAACATAATCCAGCTCGGTCAGACTGGCTACGATGCGGGCGGCCAGCGCCTCCGGGTCGACCGCCAAGCGAACCCAACCGCCGCTCTGGAGCTGCTCCACTACCAGTGGAGCCCCGACTCGCGACCCCAACCACTCGGCGATGGGAGCCAATAGGCTCAGATCGAGGGGATAGCCGGCGGCCACGGTGCGGACGGCGCGATCAGCGCTTTCCGATTGAAACTTCACCAGGATGTGTCCAGGGACGAAACTGCCGATCGGCCTTTGAGGCATGCTTCGAGCGGTGGGCCCCGATGCGGAGCAGCCGATCAAAAACACCGCCGGAGAAGCGCGCATCGAATTGGAACTGTTGCCCGACAAAGAGCTCGGCAAGGGAGACAAAACCACTTTGCGAGCCACCGTCAGAGACCAGAACGGAGCCTTGCTGCCGGCCGCCACCGTCAACTTCGCCGCAGCCGACGGACGGGTCACGATCAGCCCGGCATCCGGCTCGACCGGTCCCTCCGGCGCGCTCGACGTGACCCTCGAGGGACGAACCAATTCCAAAGGCACGACGTCGGTCGAGGCGACCGTGGCAGATGCGGCCAACACAGTGCGGGTCCGGGTACCCGACGGGTCGGTCTTTCTCTGGGCGGTAGTGACCCTGGTCCTCCTTTGGTTTTCGTCCCGCGCGGGCTCCGGACAGAAAGGGAACGCATGACTACACCGTGGAGAAGGTTGGCGACTGCGGCTGTGGGAGTCGTCGCCACATCCGGACTGTACCTCCACTGGAAAGGTCGCGAAGAACTGCTCGAATCGGTCTTCCAACCCTGGACGGATCTCACGGCACAGGTTGTCTTCACCCTTTTGGGCTGGAGCGGCGCCGAGGTGGTCCGCCAGGGGACGATTTTTTCCCACCCCGGCGGTTTTTCTTACGAGATCTTCTACGGATGTACGGCCCTGCTGCCTTGCGCGGTCCTTGTCTTCACGCTGTTGGCCCGCAACGACCCGACCCCGAGCCTGCTTCGGGGTCTCGCCCTGGGAATCCCGTTTCTACTTGCCTTGAATCTCTTCAGGCTGGTTCATCTCTTCCACGTGGGAGTGAACCAGCCCGCCTATTTCCCGCTCGCTCACGATGTCTTGTGGCGGATGGTGATGGTAGCCGGAGTCATCGGAGCCTGGCTCTTGGCGATTCGGGCGCGAGGCGAAGCGAGGCCCAGCGTTGGCGGCGCTGTTGACTCCCCTTCGTTGACCTGACTACAATTCCCGCGCTTTGAATTCCTCTTTCCATGCAGGTGCGCACCTGCGTTTGACCGCGCTGAGACGGCCTGAAAAGGAAGGTCGGCCCCAAAATTCCCGCCAGAATGGATGGACTCGATGAGAAAGAGAATCGCCAGTGTGCTTCCGTTTGTGCTTTTCGCAGCCGCTTTCCAGGCTGGCGGACAATCAGCGCCCGACAACACTGTCGATCTTTCCCAGCTTGTGGCGGGAGAGAAGTGGGCCATCTTCAACCGGAAAGTCAGTGCGGCTGAAGACGGGGACAGGGGGGGTGTCCACATGGACGAAAAACCGGGTCAGGGTCTCGCCTGGCTGCCTTCGCTGCAGATCGGCGATGCCACGATCGAGATCGATCTGAAAGGGAGAAACACACCTGGCAGAAGCTTCGTCGGTTTGGCGTTTCACGGTAAAGACGCTGCGCACTACGAAGCAGTCTACCTGCGGCCTTTCAACTTTCGCGCTGACACCGAAGAGGGCCGATCTCGCTCTGTTCAGTACGTCCAGGTGCCGTCACATGAATGGCGCCGCCTTCGAACCGAGCATCCGGGCGAGTATGAGGCTGCCATTGTCCCGCCCCCGGCGCCTGACGGCTGGGTCAAGCTTCGCCTTGATCTGGAGGGTCCGACCGTACGGGTCTACATCAACGGCGCGTCCGAGCCGACACTGGTCGTGGATCGAATCGGGAGCCATGATTCGGGCTGGATCGGACTTTGGGTGGGAGACAACTCCGACGGCAGCTTCGCGAACCTGAAGATCACTTCGAAATGACCTCCGTCGGGAAAATCGAGCTCAGCGCAAGTCCACCACCGCCCGGCCATCCTTGAACACCAGGACGATCTGGCCGAGCGCCTCCAGGTCGATGTCCGGCCGGCCGTCGACCATCACCAAGTCGGCCCGCTTGCCGGGCTCGACGCTGCCCAGCTCTCTTTCAAGCTGCAGTGCGCCGGCGGCGTTTTTGGTCGCCGTAAGCAGCACGTCGGCCGGTGTGAGCCCGGCGTAGAGCAACGCCTGCACCTCGTGGTTCCACGACTCTGCGGGCGAAAACATGGGCGTATCCGTTCCGAGGGCAAGCGGAGCGCCCGCCTGCCACAGGACCGTGGCGGCCTTCGACATCGCGACCCGGGCTTCTTCGCGTCGTTCATTCCAGCGACTGCCGTATGGGCTGCGCAGGTCTCCCTGCTGGTCCGCAACGGGAAAGAGCAAACCCAGCGTGCTCGAAACGGCTAGCCCCCCCAACTCTCTCACCAGTTTCTGGGAGTCGGTCGAGCCACGGACCGGAAAGTGGACCAGGCCCCCGATTCCCTCCTCGATCGCCTCGACCGCGAGTTCTCCCGGTACGGCATGGGCGACTACCTGCAGACCCCGCACTTTCGCTTCGTCCACGATCGCCTCGAGCGCCACCCGATCGAGTTTGGCTCCCAGCCTGTTCTCGTAGACCACCTTGATGAAATCGACATCCTGCTCGGCCAACTCTGCGACGGCTTGGCGGGCAGTTTCCGCATCGTCGAGCTCACGGGCCAGGTTTTCGCGGCACCAGGCCCAAGTTCCGCGCGCGCAAATCGTCGCCGCGGGATGCCCGTCCCGTGCCGTCAAGACCGGACCCGATATGAGTAGACGCGGACCCTCGAGAACCCCGCTGCGAAGTTGGTCGCGGATCTCTGCGATCGCGGGGAGCGGATCGCCGGTGGAGCGAATCGTCGTTATCCCTCGCTCGAGGAACTCCCGCAACACCGCTGGGAGCCGATCTCGGCGGTATCGGGCCACTGTCTCAGCCGACTCGGCGGCGAGCGCCAGCAGGTGTACGTGTGAATCGATCAAGCCGGGCATCACGGTCCTGCCCGCGGCATCGATCTCTTCGATTCCCCGCCATCGCCCGGCTTCCAGGCCGGCGGCCCTGATCAGCCCGCCGTCTAAAACGACGGTCGCCCCTTCGATGACCTTTCCGTCGCCGACAAGGAGTCGGCAATTGTGAATGATCAGATCAGCTTCCGGCGCCGGCAAGGCGCAAACGGCGAGAGCCACGAGGAGAAACAAAGGAATTCGAAGGCTGCGAGGGTTCACGGGCTGATGCTAGCCCGACGGGGGCGAATTCACAAACGCCCGGTCAGCCCGTCAGGAGAATGGACAAAATCAATCGCGCATGAAGAGGTCCTTTTGAAACAGCTCGATTCCGCTGGAGGCTGCAAGATCCCGGATGCCGGAGAGTACGACCCCACTCCCGAAGAAAAGGCAAAGCAGCAACAGGGGCTGAGCGACAGGATCCTGGGGACCGAAACCCGAAGGCAGAGAATACCAGCCCCAAACCCGGGGCAGCAGATGGGCCAGAAAGAAACCGTAGACGACCGCCATGATCAGATGTAAGCCACGCTCCGAGTTGGCGACACCCCCAAATCCGCTCTTTCGATGACTTCGATGTTGAAGTCCCAAATGGTGATGCAAATCTCCAGGGCGATGAAACCGGCGAGAATCAGCGCGAGATACCCCTGCCACTGCAAAAACGGAAGCGTCAGAAAAAGCAGCCCGTAGACGAAATCGCGAAAGGCATGCAGTCTCAGCTCGCGGCCCACCTTGGGACCGTGAACCGGCAGCCGATACTTGTACTCGTGAAAGTAGAGGGTGTCGAAAGCGCCGAGCACTCCCTGAAAAGCCATGATCGACAGTGCCGTTTCCATCATTGCTCCGTTCGGAGCGCCCGGCCGATGAGCCTGGGAAGGGGGACGCAAATCAGACCGAGGTGAAGTACATCGGCGCCGGCGTCGAACGCTTGCCCCGCCCGCCTCCACCTGTGGATGGGCGATCCTTCCCTCCCCGACAAGACTATAGCCTCGGCGCCGAGAAGTTTCTCGAACCAGGACCCTCGAAAAGAGATTCTCGGGTCCTTCGCTCCTTGGACAAGGGTCGAGTTGAAGGCGAATATGATCCCCAGATAAGACCAGACGACTCCCCAGGGAGAAAAAGGAAAAGCAAAGTGCCCGAAGAGACTCAAGCAAATCGAGTCGATCCAAGCCCGCACATAGGCGTTGAATCGGGTGCGAATCAGACTCACCGCCTCGAAGACCCGAAAAGCCGACCAGTAGCTGCCGCTCACGGACACTTGCAGGAAGGCAGCCGGGATCAGGAAGGTGACCAACGCGAACAGCATCAGCAGCACCGCCCCCGTCCCCCAGCCCAGCGGCGGCTCTCCGATCAATGTCCAGTAGAGCGTCGCCGCAGGAAACGACAGCGGTGAAAACAAGGGAAAGAGAAGGCAGAGACCGATCGGCAGGAGCCAGGAAGCCCCCGGAGTGACATCCTTGGTGGACAGCAACAGCAAGAGTGCCAGATAAAGAGGGGCGTAGTAGCTGAAGATCACGGCCACGGCCTTGAGACCCTCGGCCAGATGACGGGGAATCCTTCCCCGCAAGGCGGGGAGGAGCGGTTCGGCCCCCGAGAACAGCCTGCCGATCAGGTCTTTGCGGTAACCCAAGACGGAAGGCCATCCGATCACGGGCACCAGCAGCAGCAAGCCGGCCCAGAAGATCTTCTGCCGCCACATCCTGTCGCGGAGCATGAAGATCCCCGCCAGCCGCCTCAGGTGGGTTGCGGAGACGATCTCCCGGGAGTTTTCATAGACGCCACGTCGGACTCAAGCCTGGACGGACTCATGCTACCGGCCTGGTCCGACAGTCCTTGCCTGGGGGCGACCGGATCGGGCTGGTTTTGCCGGCGGCGCTTCGGACGGTTACACTGCTGAGAAATCGAGCTTTCTCCAGAGCTCGCCTTGAGGTGCCATCTTCGGGAGACTGCATGATGAAACACTCAAAGACGAACCGACGTCAGTTCATGGGCTCGCTCGGCGCTGCGGCCGCCGTCGGGCTGGGATCAGAATTGATCGCTTCCACCCAGACCAACAGCGGCGGCTTGCCGACTCGCAGATTGGGCCGCACGGGCCAACAGGTTTCCATTCTCTGCCTGGGAGGTTGGCACATCGGGGCCGTCGAGGGTCCGGAGGCCATCCGAATCATGCACTCGGCGATCGACAACGGGCTGACCTTCTTCGACAACGCCTGGGATTACCACGACGGGGGGAGCGAAGAGATCATGGGCCGCGCCCTGGCCTCGGATGGCCGCCGCCAGAAGGTCTTTCTGATGACCAAGAACTGCGAGCGCGACTATGCAGGGTCGATGGAGAATCTGGAGGACAGTCTGCGCCGGCTGCGGACGGATTACATCGATCTCTGGCAGTTCCACGAAATGGTCTATGACAACGACCCCGACTGGGTATTCGACAAAGGCGGGATCAAGGCGGCGCTCGAGGCGCAGCGTCAAGGCAAGATTCGCTACATCGGCTTCACGGGCCACAAAGACCCGCGGATTCATCTCAAGATGCTGGCCAAGCCCTTCGACTGGGATTCGGCTCAGATGCCCATCAACGTGATGGACGCCCACTATCGAAGTTTCCAAAAGGAAGTTGTTCCGGTCTGCCTGGAAAGCGACGTGGGCGTGCTGGGGATGAAGAGCCTGGGCGGCGGCTACCCTCGCTCGATCATCGCCGAAACCACCGATCTGGACCCGCAGGACTGCATCCGCTACGCCCTCAGTCTGCCGGTCAGCTCTTTGGTGGTGGGCATCATTTCGATGCAGGATCTGGAGCAGAACCTGCGCATCGCCCGGGATTTCAAACCGCTCGAGCCGTCGGCGATGGACGCCCTGGCGGCCCAAGCCCGTCCCTGGGCGGGTGATGGACGCTGTGAGACGTTCAAGTCGACGCAGAATTTCGACGGGCCTCACCATCGGCGTCAGCACGGCTTTCCGACGCGCTGATCCGTTGCCTTTCAACCACTCTCAACGGCTCCCTTCCACACCGGGTAGTGGGGCAGATACCCGGTGTGGAGCCTGGCAAAACGGACGACCCGGGCTGGGTTTACAGAGCTTCGACCGGCAAGTTCAAGAGTTTCGCCTGGGGAAGAAGCACTTGGATGCCGGAGACGGCTATCGGGATATCGCTGACGATCTCAACCGAGCCGTGATAGTCGGTGGGACGCACCGGAGGAACGATGAAATTCTTGTTGAGAATGAGCAGGTCGAACAAGAGCAAGCTGATCCGGGCGCCCGGCTCCAGCACGGTCTCGGTGGAGTCGAAACCATCGCCATTGGGTCTTCTGGCCAGGATCTGGATATGGGCGCGATCCTGGTCGGAAGGGTTGACGATGGCGAAGGCGCTCTCCCGGTGGGGAGTGATGATCCCTTGGGAGCGGAAGCGGTTGGCCGGATTGACGGCCGGGAGCTGAACGCTGCTGAAAACCTCGCTGGAAGGCCGGTGACAGATGACCCCCGGACATGGATCAATCTGCCCCTCGACGATCGAAACCTCGGTGACCACCTGGACGCTCGCCGCCAGATCCGCCTCATCCGAGGTGATCCTCGCCCAGCCGTTGAAGGCGCTACCCCCGCCGCCTTCATTGATCACGCCGTCGGGAGCCAGAAAGAAGGTCCGTTCCGGTCCACCCACGACGGGACCGGGGCAGAAGATTCGTTCCACTTCGCCGTCATTGCTTACTCCTTCGACTCTCAGGGTGATGGCGCGGTCGGTCAGGTTGAGGATCCGGAACGTCGTCTGGAAGTGGCGCGTCGGCAACAAGTCCCCTTGCACGACCACGGGCGAAACCAGCAGAGACCCGGCCTCTCCCGCCAGCAGTGAACTCGTCAAGAAAACCAAGAGCAGTGAAACTCGCATTGGAGTGGGCATCGTAGCACCTACCTTTTCACCATTCTGACTGTCGAACCCTTCCATTGTTTCAGATTCCGGGGGGGCTCGGGGGACTCTTTTCGGTCGTCCGTTTTGCGCATCCGACGCAGACGTCACGAGAGCCGATTGCTCCACTCTTTCGAAGCAATGGAAGCCCCTCCCGCTGGTGCCCGGCGCCTCGAGCCTGTAGACTTTCGCCGGCCGGTGCCGGGGAGAAACGAACCGTGGCCGGAGGCCAACTCGCCCCGGGCGGAGTTCATCCCGGCAAGACGGCGCCGCCCCGACCTTCGCCTCGGAGAGGGACTCATGAAGATCAGCCGAATCGAGGTTTACCAAGTCGATTTACCGCTCCACGAGGGCAGCTACAACTGGTCGGAGGGAAAGAGCGTGGAAGTCTTCGACAGCACCGTGGTTCGGGTGGAAACCGATGAGGGAATCGCGGGTCACGGCGAGGTCTGCCCTTTGGGTCCTGTTTACCTGCCCGCCTACGCGGGCGGTGTGCGGGCCGGATTGAGGCAACTGGCCCCCAGTCTGCTCGGAGAGGATCCCACCCAGCTTCTTGCCCTCAATCGCAAGATGGACTACACGCTGAAAGGGCACCCCTATGTGAAGTCGCCGCTGGATATGGCCTGTTGGGACATCCTGGGTCAAGCGGCGAGTTTGCCGGCCTGCAACCTGCTGGGGGGGCGCTACGGCGACGATTTCGTCCTCTACAGAGCGATTTCGCAGGAGAGTCCCGGAAAGATGGCCGAGAGCGTCTCGCGCTATCGCCAAGAGGGCTACCGCCGCTTTCAACTCAAAGTCGGCGGGATCCCCGAAGAGGACGTGGAACGAATCGTTCAGGTCGGTGAGGTACTGGAGCCGGGCGACAAATTGATCGCCGACGCCAACACCGGCTGGCTGATGCACGAGGCCGCCCGGGTGGTCAACGAAGTGCGAGACATCGACGTCTACATCGAGCAGCCCTGCGAAACATATGAGCAGTGTCTGGCCATCCGGCAAAGGACTTCCCTTCCCTTCGTTCTCGACGAAGTGATCGATTCGATCGCCATGATTCTGCGCGGCGCCGCAGACCGGGCCATGGACGTCGTGAATATCAAGATCAGCAAGTTCGGCGGTCTGACCAAGGCGCGGCAAGCCCGCGATCTCTGTGTCGAGTTGGGAATCGGCATGACTCTGGAAGACAGCTGGGGTGGGGACATCGTCACCGCGGCCATCGCCCATTTGGCCCACAGCACGCCCACCGAATATCTCTTCACGGCCACCGACTTCAACAGTTACGTGACCCGATCGATCGCCGAGGGCGCTCCGCGACGAGTCAACGGCCGAATGGCCGCGTCCTCCGATCCCGGCCTTGGCATCCGTCCGCTGATGGATGTTCTGGGAGAACCTGTCTGGTCGGTGGGTGGATAGGTCCCGCGCCCGAGCCCGGAGCTTATTGTCAGTGCTGTCGGGGAGAATTCGTGGGGTGATGATCAGCTATCGAAGGTCGACCGGGGCGCGCGACGCCACTCGGCGCTGGCTCCTGGGGTGGTTGTTGCTTTCGGTCCCCATTGCCGGCTGCGGCCGGCGCGCCAGCAGCCCGCCTCCTCCTCCCGTGGTGGTCGGCGCCATCCAGGTCGGCGTGGCGTCCTGGTACGGCAACCCCTTCCACGGTCGCCAGACCGCCAACGGCGAAGTCTACGACATGAACGCCCCCACCGCGGCTCACCGCACTCTGCCCTTCGACACGCGCGTTCGGGTGGAAAACCTGACGAACGGAAAAACCACCGTGGTACGAATCAACGACCGCGGCCCCTTCGCCAAGGGAAGGATCATCGATCTCTCCCGCAAGGCCGCTTCCGAGATCGACATGATCGGGCCCGGGACGGCTCGGGTCCGTCTGCGGATCATCGGCGCCGCCGAGCCCGTTCGAGCAGGCTCCTACAGCGTTCAAGTGGGCGCCTTCCGTGTGCGTCGCAACGCTGAAAAGATGCAAAGTCGTTTGGCCAACCGCTTCCCCGATGTCCGAATCGAGCCTGCCGGAGACCTTTTCCGAGTTCGAGTGGGCCGCCTGCCCGGACTGGGCGAAGCGCAGCAACTGGCCCTGCGGCTGAAACGCCAGCGCGGCGTCGATGATGCTTTGGTGGTGAGGGTGGAGTAGTGCCAAACAAGCGGCCGACGCATGCTCTCGAGGCTGCAATCGCGAAGGCGTGTCACCCAAATCGCTCCCCTTGCCCAGACAGCCGAATGCCAGCCGATTTGGGTGCGGTCAGCCCAGGGACGGCAGACGGCGTGAGACGGAGCTTTCAATAGAGCAGGCGACGCTCGGCGAAATATCGAAATCGTTCGGCCAACCGGTCCAGGTACTCGGTTTCATGTGCGATCCGCTCGGTCAGGCCCTGCCACAGGCGCTGCAGGAGCTGCTTTTCCTTTTCCAGCGTGTCGGCGCCGAGTTCCTCGTTTTTGCGCGATCTGCGCGCCCAAGCGCTGAGATCGGCCGCCGCGGTCAAGAGAAGTTTGCGGCTGCCGCGGAAGGTCCGTCCAATGACCGCCTTCAGCGGCGACGTGTCGGTGGCCCGGATCGTCTCTTCGATGGCATAGCTCAACTGGTAGACGGGCTGTTTGCCGGATCTGACGACCAGGCTGGAGAGTTCCATGGTCCGGTGCGCGTAGAGCAGGAGGTATCCCTGGTGAAAGGCTTGGGAGGCGCGGTCTGTGGCCTCTTTGATGGCCAGGACGAAGAAAATCTTGCGGAAAATCCGGCCCAGGATGTAGAGCACGACTCGAAGCGGCGTAACCACCATGGCGGTCAGGACCCGCGCCATACACCCGGCGGGCCTTTTGGCGGGAACTCCCATGGCCAGCACGTCGATATCGGCAGACTCGAGGCCCAGTTCGTCGACCTCGAGCAGGTCTCGCACCATCCTGCGACGGACGAACGACCAGGCCCAATCGTCGACGACGGGAAGCGGGATCAGAGAGCTTGCCCCTCCCAACGCACTGAAGAATGCGACTCTCCCCAACTCGGCCGCGGAAACCGTCTGGGTTGCGGAGGAGTCGGCGGCGGTCGGAGGGAGCTCTTTGTGAGTCATGGCTTAGAGGTTTATAGCGGAGGCAGGACGCTTTGTCTTCCCGGAGGGTGCGTCCAAAAGGGGCCAAACCGCGGCAGCACCATCTGACAGAGCCGCGTTCGTGAGAACGCGGACAAGACGCAACGGACGTTTCTTCGTTCTGAGATCGCAAGGACGCGGCGCCGGAGTTTTGTCTTCGTTCTCACGAACGAAGCTCTGTCAGCTCAGCCAGGACCGGCGACACGCCACTCACCTACCGGAGGACCGAATCTAAAGGTATCCCCGATAGACCTCGAGGGTCTTCTCCGCCATCACGTCAGCGGTGAATCGTTCGAGAACCGTTTGGCGACCGCTGCGCCCCAGTTGGGCGCGGCGTTGCGGGTCGATGAGGAGCCCGTGGAGAGTTTCCACAAGGTCGCCCACATCGTTGGGACGGAACAACAACCCTCCTCCCGTGGCCTCCACCATCTCGGGAAAGGAGCCGTGGGCCGGCTGCACCACGGGAACTCCGGCCGCCATCGATTCGAGAGCGAAAAGCCCTTTCGGCTCCCGATAGACGGTGGGAACCGAGAGGACATCGATACCGCGAAAGAAGTCCAGCTTTTGCTGCCGGTCGAGGACGCCCAGATAGCTGAAACTCCCGTCTCCTCCCCATTTCGCCAAGGAAGCCACCTGCTCTTCGAAGAACTCCCGGTCGCTTTCAGAAAGCCATCCCGCTGCCCGCAGCTCGAGATGCTCCGTGCCTTGACGAGAGCGAAGTTCCCGAAAAGCATCGAGCAAAAGGTGGAAGCCTTTTTCGGGACACACCCGGGCCAGATAGCCCAGCGTGGGACGAGACCTCGCGGTCGAGGGTGCGAGGCTTGTGAAATCTTGCGTGGACAGTCCCAGAGGCACGACGTGGATCCGATCGCGCGGCAAACCCAGGTAGTCCTGCATGAAATCGGCATAGAAGCGATTGAAGACGACAAACCCATCGACCTGTGCGACGAGGCTGCGAATCAGGCCCAACGCTTCGCTCCGAAAGGGCTCCTCCAGATGCTCGAGGAAAAGATCGTCTCCCTGCAGTGTCACCAGAACTGGAACGCCCAGCTCACGCTTCAGCGCGGGAACACAGCCCGCGATGAGCATGTTCGTGAGGTTGACGATGCGCGGTTTGACATGGCTTTTGAGCCAGTCGAGGAGACGTTCGATCTCCTTGACCTGGAAGCCGTGCTCGCCTCTCAGCATTGAGATCGTCAACTCGCCCAATTGCCGCGCTTCGGTATCGATCGATCCGGAGGAGACCTTGTCCAACAGCCAGCGGCTACTGAGCGGCGCATCCAGAAACTTGGGCAGATGACGGAAGAGCGAGCTCTTCTGCTGGAGAAAAACGTTGATTCCTCCGAAAAAGACCTCCGGGTCGCTGACATCGGTCTCATCGGTGCGGATCGGGGTGTAGAGCGGAACGAGGTGGATGTCGCAGCCTGATCTTTTAAGCGCTGCGGCCAAGGCGTTGTCCCGCAGGCAGCTCCCACAGTACATTCCCGCCGCGCCGGCAGTCAGGTAGACGATGGTGGGGTTCTTCTCGGTCAACGGCGCGTCACCTTCCAGGAGCGGGCAGTATACAACGAACCCGATGGGCCTCGATCGCGCTTCGGGTTCCGTGTCGATTCTCGTTGAGGATGCCCTGGACCCCTTTTCGTCGGGCCCTTTGGCCCTGCCCGACTGAATCTGTCGAGAACCGCGCCGGCCCCCTGAATCGGGATCGGAATCGCAATCGGCTTGGGAAAACAGTCGCCTCCCGGAGATTCTGCATCCCCGCAGAACTTGATAGAATGACCTTTGGAATGCCTCTCCTGGACAGCATGCAACGTCCGCTCGCGGACCTGCGCGTCTCCGTAACCGACCGCTGCAATCTGCGTTGCACTTACTGCATGCCCCGGGAGGTCTTCGGCCCCGACTTTCCCTTTTTGGAGCGAGAGGAACTTCTTTCCTACGAGGAGATCGCTCGTGTCGCGGCAGTCTTCGCGCGGCTGGGCGTGACCAAGATTCGCCTTACCGGAGGTGAACCCCTGCTTCGCCGGGAGCTTCCCCGGCTGATTCGGGGCTTGTCGGGCTTGGCGGGCATTGAAGACCTGACGCTGACGACCAACGGACTGCTGCTGGCCGAACAAGCGGAAGCCCTGCAAGCAGCCGGACTCGATCGAGTGACCGTCAGTCTCGACGCGCTCGATTCCGAGACCTTCGGTGACATCAACGGTCTGGGGGTACGGGTGGAGCGAGTGCTGGAAGGCATCGACCGTGCAGCCGCAGTGGGCCTTCGCCCCATCAAGATCAACTGCGTCGTCCAGCGCGGCATCAACGACGGGCAGTTGGTCGACCTGGCTTCGCGCTTCAAGGGCAGTGGACACATTCTTCGCTTCATCGAGTACATGGACGTCGGCAACAGCAACGGCTGGCGGCTCGATCAGGTGGTTCCCTCTTCGCGAGTGGTCGAGAAGATCGATCGGGTCTTTCCCCTGGAGCCCACCACCCGGAACTATCCGGGCGAGGTGGCGGGGCGCTGGCGTTACAAAGATGGGTCGGGTGAAATCGGAGTCATCTCCTCCGTCACCCAGCCCTTTTGCGGCGCCTGCACGCGGATTCGGCTGTCTTCGGACGGTCGGCTCTTCACCTGCCTCTTCGCTTCCGGCGGGTTCGACCTGCGCTCCCTGCTGCGGGGCGGGGCGGGCGATTCCGAGCTGGAGGAGGCCATCCGCGGCGTCTGGTCGGTTCGCAACGATCGTTACTCGGAGATTCGCAGCGCCGCCACGCGTGATTGGCCCAAAGTCGAGATGTCCCGGATAGGAGGCTGACGAGGACCGAGATCGCCTGCTCCTCAGCCCCTCGTCTTCGGCCCCTAGAACGCAGCATCGCAAGGGGCAAGTCGAACGACGATACGATATTCTTGAAATCGACCACTCAGGACGAAAGACCAAAGTCCCTCATGCCCCACCCTCTGGATGCACCAACACTTGCCGAGATCCAGTCGGCGCGCGAGAGCCTGCGCGATTCCGTGGTGCGGACTCCACTGGTGCCGCTCAACCTGGAACTGAACGACCGGGAAATCTATCTCAAACTGGAAAACCTGCAACCCATCGGATCGTTCAAGTTGCGCGGAGCTGGAAACGCCATGAAGGGGGCGACGGACGCGGAAATCGAGCGCGGAGTCTATACGGCAAGCGCGGGCAACATGGCGCAGGGAGTGGCCTGGAACGCCCGGCAACGGGGAGTTCCCTGCTCCGTGATCGTCCCCGAACAGGCGCCCCGCACCAAGCTCGAATCGATCCGCCGCCTGGGGGCGAAGACCATCCAGGTGCCTTTCGACGAATGGTGGAGAGTCATTCAGACCCATAGCTACCCCGGAATCGACGCCTATTTCATTCACCCCGTCAGCGACCGCCGAGTGATGGCGGGCAACGGCACCATCGGCCTGGAAATCCTGGAGGACCTGCCGGATGTCCAGAACGTGGTGGTTCCCTTCGGGGGGGGTGGACTGAGTTGCGGGATTGCCGCAGCCCTGGCTTCTCATCGATCCTCCATCCGCATCTTCGCCTCGGAAGTCTCGACGGCGGCGCCCTTGGCGGCTTCGCTGAAAGCGGGCGCTGCCCGCGAGATCGAGCACGTCCCCAGTTTCGTGGACGGAATCGGAGGCTCCAGCCTCTTGCATGAAATGTGGCCCCTCGCCAGCCGGCTGCTCGCCGGAGCCCTGGTGGTCACACCCGAGCAGACCGCCAACGCCATTCGTCTGCTGGTGGAGCGCAATCACGTGGTCGCCGAAGGGGCCGCCGCGACCTCAGTGGCCGCGGCGTTGGAGTCGAACGATCTCTCCGGCAAAATCGTCTGCGTTGTGTCGGGTGGAAATATCGACACCGCCAAGCTGAGGGCCATCCTGGATGGCCGTCTGCCGGACTGAGGAGTCCGTTTCAGAGAAAGGATTCGCAGTGGGCAACTTACGTCTGGCCCTCACCTTGTTGGCTGCCGCGTTGGCCTGCTCCAACCCTCCGGCGGACGCTGGCGAAACCGCTGCGGCAAGCCCGAATCCCGACGGCACACCCTATCTCCTCGTTCTCGGGAATGCCCAAGACGGCGGCTTTCCACAGGCGGGGACCAAAGCGAGTCCCGCCTGGGACAACCCGGCTGCGCGCAAACACGTCGTCTGTTTGGCCGTCATCGATCCGCGAGCCGGAAAAAGGTGGCTCTTCGAGGCCACGCCCGACTTCAAAGAACAGCTCCAGCAGCTCGACCGGCTGGCTCCTGCGGAAGGAAAACCAGGGCTGGCGGGGATCTTTCTCACCCATGCGCACGTCGGCCATTACCTGGGTCTTGCCCAGTTGGGTCACGAGGTGATCGGCGCCCGGCTCGTCCCCGTCTACGCCATGCCAGAAATGGCGAGTTTCCTGCGCTCCAACGGGCCCTGGGACCAGCTTGTCCGCTACCAGAACATCGAGCTGAAGGAGCTCTCCGACGGGGTACGCGTCGGCTTGGGCGATACGCTCAGCGCCACCCCGTTCCTGGTTCCCCACCGGCAGGAATACTCCGAGGTGGTGGGCTACCACATCCAGGGGCCGAGCCGTTCGGCCCTTTTTATTCCCGACATTGACAGTTGGTAG
>JBFGHF010000004.1:0-20896 GCA_041578355.1 Acidobacteriota bacterium | reverse complement strand
GTTGCGTATCGTTGTCCTGCCCGTAACTGCGACGATAGCGGCAGTAGGAGAGATAGAGCTGCTTCCTGGCTCGGGTCATGCCCACGTAACAGAGCCTGCGCTCCTCCTCGATGTCCTCCTCGTTGAAGGAACGAATGTGCGGGAAAAGCCCCTCCTCGCACCCCACCAGGAAGACAATCGGAAATTCGAGGCCCTTGGCGTTGTGGAGCGTCATCAGATGGACGACCGCGTCGGGATCGTATTCATCCGTATCCGAGTAAAGGGCCGCGTGGTCGAGGAACTCCTGCAGATCCTGTCCGCGATTGCCGTATTCCCGGGCCACCGTCATCAGTTCCTCGAGGTTCATCAGACGACTTTCTGATTCTTCGTTGGCCAGGCGTTCCAGGCTCTCGCGGTAGCCGCTGCGCTCGAGAATTCCCTCCAAGGCCAAATGCAGCGGCTTGGCCAAAAGGGCCTGACTCTCCTCGATCAATTTCACGAAGCGCTTGAGAGCATTGTGTGTGCGGGCAGCGAAGTGTCGCTCCCGAAGAGCGGTCTCGAGCCCCTCCCAGAGGCTGAAGTTCTGCTCGGCGGCGAAGCGCTGCAGACGGTCGAGCGTCACCGCCCCGATGCCGCGCGTGGGTTGGTTGATGATGCGTTGCAGCGAAACCGTATCCCGTGGATTGCGAATACTGCGCAGATAGGCCAAGGCGTCCTTGACTTCGCGGCGGTTGTAGAAGCTGGCTCCGCCCACCAGCCGGTAGGGAATGTTGAGTCGGCGCAAGGCCTCCTCGAACTGGCGGGACTGGAAATTGGTGCGATAGAGCACCGCCACCGCGCCGTCCTTCTGCTGTAGATGGGCGAAGATCCGCTGGGCCGCGTAGAGAGCCTCTTCGTGAGCGTCGGAGGCCACATAGAGCTGGATCGGGTCACCCGCTCCCAGGTCGGTCCAAAGCGTCTTTCCCTTGCGTTGGACGTTGTTGGAGACGACCGCCGTGGCGGCGTCCAGAATCGTCTGCGTGGAGCGGTAATTCTGCTCCAGCTTGACCACCTCGGCACCGGGATAGTCTTTTTCAAAGCGTAGGATATTGTTGATGTCGGCGCCCCGGAAACGGTAGATCGACTGATCTTCGTCGCCCACCACCGTCAGGTTCTGGTGCGAGCTGGTGAGCCGCCGGATCAGGTCGTACTGGGGGGCGTTGGTGTCCTGATACTCGTCGACCAGGATGTGCCGGTACCACTGACCGGTGCGCTCCCTCACCTCGGCGTTCACGGTGAGGAGCCGGACGGTGTGGAGAATCAGGTCGTCGAAATCCATGGCGTTGGAGCGCTTCAGGTATTTTTCGTATGCCTCGAAGACGCGATGGACCACCGGCGCGTGATAGTCGTGGGAGTTTTGGGCGTACTCGTCGGGGCCCCAACCTTGGTTCTTGGCCCAGCTGATCCGCCCCCGCAGTTGGGAGGGGGAGAGCATGTCGTCCGACTCCAACTCCAATTGCTTGCAGATCCGGACATAGATCGCCCTCTGGTCGTCGGAGTCACAGATCGCAAAGTCGTTCGAATAGCCCACCCGGTCGGCGTGTCGGCGCAGCATGCGGACGGCGAATGAGTGAAATGTCGAGATCAAGGGCGCGGCGGGGAGATTTCCCAGCAATTGCTCGACCCTTTCGCGCATTTCCGTGGCGGCTTTGTTGGTGAAGGTGACCGCCAGAATGCACTCGGGGCGGCTGTAGCGCTGCTCGATGAGGTGGGCGATTTTGTAGGTGATGGCCCGCGTCTTGCCGCTGCCCGCACCGGCCAGAATCAGCATCGGGCCGTCGATGCGGGTGACCGCGTGGCGCTGCTGCTCGTTGAGGTCGCGGAGAAGCTTGGACGGCTTGGATTCCATGGCTGAGGTGCTCTCGTGAGACAGCGTGGCGAGATTTCAGATTATCACGAGAGCACGACAGCGTGAGACGGATGTGAGGAACGGAATCAACCGCCCGTTACACGGGCGATGTACTCTTCGATACCTGCCGTCGAACCGTTGTGAGTCAGCTTGTAAAGATACTCGAGCTGGCCGCGGCAAGCTTGAGCGTTCGAGGCGCCCCGCAGCACCGCTCCCTGGGCGAAAGCCTCCATGGCGCTGTCGTAGCGGTTCTGCCGAAATCGACCCATGCCGATATGGTAGAGGGCCTCGGAACGAATGTCCCGGTCCCCCGTGTAGTTGAGCGCCTTGCTGTAGTTGGCCACAGCCTCAGACCAGTTCTGATTCTGCACGGCGCCCTGGCCGAGAAGGACGTAGGAGACCGCCAGTTCGCCGCGGGTGTACTTTCGCCAATCGGAGTCGCTGATCCCTTGCGGCGTCGCGGCCTCGTTGAGTGCCGCTATCAGCTTGCGCGAATACTCGGTGACTTTGTTGGAATTCTTGCCCACGTAGTAACCACGGATGCCGGTGGCGATGTCGAGATGGCCGGGCAAATAATCTTTCGCTTCCAGATTGGCCAAAACCATCTCGCCGTAACGCACGAACGCCTCGGTGTTGTTACTCTTCTGGTTGGAGATGGCCAGGAGGTACACCAGCCCCGGGGTCCGGTTCTGCTCGGGGATCTGCTCGCCGTACTTGGCGGCTTTTTCGAAGTCCTGAACCCGAAACGCGGAGTCGGCGGTAAAGAGCAGGGCGTTGAGATCGTCGGGTTGATGCTCAAGCAGTTTGGTACCCATCGTCACCACGTCCTGATGTTTACCAGCCGAGTGGTAGCCTCGCATCAGTTCGGTGTACTTGCCGTAGACGTACTTGACGAGCGAGAGCTCGGGGTTCGCTTTCGCGTAGTCGAGCAGGGCGTCGGCTTGTGCTGCGGCGCTGCTCGCCTCCTCGGCGGCTTTCATGGCCGCCATGTAGGCATTATATTGATCCTGATCGTAGTCCACCTCCTGAGCTGCAAGAGCCAGCGTCAGCAGACCGAACAGCGAAACCATCACACCAAATCTAAGACACGTAGGGAGACTCATTTTCTTCTCACACCTCCATCCCACATTCCCGCTCGGCTCATGAAGCCTCTCGGTCCCCGCCCAGCGAGGGGGGGAACTACTATGCAGACGGCAGAAACCGAATTATAGGCTTCCAGCCGCAGCCTTGACAATTCCAGTGATGAAGTTTCTGGCCGCTTGGTTGCTGAAATATAATCAAAAGTCTCCATGAATCCAAATGCTCCCCGCCCGCTCCACAGCATTGCAGTGGCTGAAATCGACGATTCCGATCGAACCTACGCGATCCGTGCGGACTGTGAGCCGCCCCCCGAGTTGGTGCGATCGATCCAGGCCGTCGGAGTGCTCTCACCCCCCAGAATCGAATCCATGGCCGGGGGCCGTTATCGGGTGATTTCGGGTTTTCGGCGCTTGAAGGTCGCCCGTCTAGCCGGCATCGAGAGCGTCGATTGTTTGGTCTTTCCTCCAGGGAAGGAGTCGACTCGCTTCCTGGAAGCCGTGCACGAGAATCTGGGAACCCGCCGCTTCACCGATCTGGAGTGCGGAGAAATCCTGCTCAAGCTGCTCGAATCCTTCGGTCGGTCGAAAAACGAACTCCTGCAAACCTTCCTCCCGCTGTTGGGCTTGAAAGCGGAGCCCCGGGTCTTGGAACGACTCCTGCGGCTGGCCCGAATGCCTTCGGTCTTGAAGACGGCTCTCGAGAACTGGCGCAGCGACCTGGTCCTCAGAGCCGCGGGATGGTCCGAACCCGAACAACGGCTGTTGGAGTCGTTGGGGCGCCGCTACCGCATCGGTCACAGCCGTCAGAAGGAGGTGGTTTCGCTTTTTGTTGAACTGCGGGCGGCCCGGCGAGCCGCCGGCGAAAGGGCCGAGCTACAGACCATCTGGGAAGACTCGGGAGCCGCCTCGGTCGACCTCGACTCTCGAATACCCCAACCCGAACGTCTGGAGAGAATCGTCCGGGCGCTGCGGATGGCACGCTACCCGCTTCTGTCCGCTCAGCTCGCCAAGGCTGCAGACCGAAAGAGGTCTCTCAAGATCCCGGGTGGCCTGCGTTTGGATTTGCCGCGCCATCTGGAGGGCAGCCGGATTCAGTTCCAAGGGTCGTTCGGGAGTCCCGACGAACTTCGCCGGCTTGCGGGCGAGCTGACTCGAATCTCCGAACAAGCGGAGTTGAGGGAGCTTTTTGAGTTACTATAAGCGGTTCGGAGTCGGAGGCGAGAGATCCCCATGAAGCACTACCGGCCGCAGAAAATCTTCCTGGAACACTCGGTGGCGGAGCTTGCCGTGAGTCGCCGGGTTCTGCGTCGACTCCCCGGCCTCCCCGTCGAGATGATCGAATCCAGCGAAGAACTGTTGGACGCGGCGACTCGATCCAGACCCTCCGCTACGGGGGCCAAGCGGGCGCTGGTCCTGGCTCGGCACAAGGGGGCGTTCTTCAAGCCCTGCCCCGCCAGTCAGACCAGAGGGGGCGAGCGCAATGTCTGCTGCAACTACTTCGTGGTCAATTACGCCAGCAATTGTCACATGCAGTGCAGCTACTGCTATTTGCAGTCCTATCTGAACTTCCCTCATCTGGTCGTCTACGCGAATTCCGACGATTTGCTCAGCGAGTTGGATGAGGTGTTCCGTGCCCGACCAGGTTCCTTCTTCAGGGTGGGCACGGGCGAGTTGGCCGACAGCCTTGCCCTCGATCCTCTCACCGGCTACGGAAAGCTGTTGGTGGAGTTCTTTGCATCGCGCCGCAACGCGGTTCTGGAATTCAAAACCAAAACGGATTGCGTGGATGGATTGCTGGGTCTCCGCCACGGAGGCCGGACGGTGGTCTCCTGGTCGATCAATCCGCGCTTCATTCAGCAGCGGGAGGAACACGGCACCGCCACCATCGAGGAGAGACTCTCGGCGGCCGAAAGGTGCGTCGACGCGGGCTACCGGGTGGCCTTCCATCTCGACCCCCTGATCTACTATCCCGAGTGGGAGAGGGGCTACCGGTCCCTGGTGGACGAGATTTTCGATCGAATTCCGGCTGACTCGATTCCCTGGATCTCGGTGGGGGTGCTGCGAATGACGTCCCCACTCAAAGACGTCATCCGCGACCGCTTTCCCGCCAGCCTGATTCATCTGGGCGAAACCGTGGCGGCGCCCGACGGCAAGCAGCGCTACATCAAGGCGCTGCGTCTGGAGCTTTACCATAAAGTGGTGGGTTGGATTCGACACCGCGCCGCCCCGACGACCGGTCTCTACGCCTGCATGGAAAGGCCCGAAGTATGGTCGAGAGTCTTCTCGCGGCCGATCCCCACCGATGAGCAAGTGGGAAACGAAGTCACAAGCTCCTGGCAGTCGGCCTGACCGACTTTTCAAGTTGAATCCTGATGGCGAGATTCACTCTCATCTCGGCGGTGCTTTTCGCGGTGGGCCGGCTTGTCTCGATCAACGCCCCCCACAGCCTGCTGGGGCTCATCGAGCTGGTGGGCGTCGGGGGCTTGGCCGTTTCGGGCGTCTACTACGGAATCAAAGGGCTTCGGTGGGTCAGCGGAAAGCTTCTCTGGACTGTTCGCAGCAAGCTGATCCTCTCCTACACCTTCATCGGTCTCATCCCCGTGCTGATCCTGGCCGTGATTGCCTGGTTCTCCATCGGGCTGATCTTCCGCCAGCTGAGCGTCGTCTATTTGGAGAACGAATTGGAATTGATCTCGCGGGCCCTGCACGACGCCAGCGAGAGGATCGTGCTGCGCTTCTATCAATCCGATTCCCCGCAACCCGAGCGGTTGCTGGAGCTGATGCGAGAGGAACGGGAATCCTTGATTCGCATCTCGCCGGGCCTCGGGCAGCTCACTTTTTCTGCGCTGCAACCGGTCCCCCAACCTGAATCGATGCGCTACCTCCTGCTGGGTACGGACCCTCCAGGAGACGCCGTGCCCTCCGAGGAACCGACGGTGCCCCAGTGGGCGCGCAGCGGCTTCGACGGAATCATCGCCCATCAGGGGCGGCTTCACTTCCGAGGCGTCCTCTCCGCTCGCCGCGGAAATCGTGAATATCTGGTCATGGCGGATTTGCCGCTCGACCAAAAGCTCTTCGACCATCTTCACCAGAAGACCGAGATCGGAGTCCAGTTGGTGGACCTCAGCAGCGGGGTGGGCTCCGCCGCCTTCTCGGACTTCTTCGGCTCCCAGGAGCTTCTCAACATCCGTTGGGCGCACATCCTGCAGCCCGTCGACTGGTCGAACGAGACGGAGGAGGTCACCGATCACGGGATTCTGCTCGAAGTCCCCCTGGAAAAGCTCTTTCAGCGCTATTTCTTTCAGACCAGCGGTTTTGGCCAAGCCATCCTCTGGCTCATCGCGATTCTGGGTGTGGTTTTCGTCCTGGTCGAACTGACCTCGCTCTTCGTGGGATTCGCAATCGCCCGCAGCATCACCAGATCCATCCACAACATCTACGCGGGCGCCCGCAACATCGAGGCGGGCAACTTCGATTTCCGAATTCCCTCACATGACCGGGATCAGCTCGATTCGATGGCCACCGCATTCAATCGAATGTCGGAGAGCGTGGTCGAATTGATGAACGAGGTCACCGAGAAGGAACGCCTCGACAAAGAGATCGAGATCGCCCGGGAAGTGCAAGCCCACCTCTTTCCCCGGGAATTGCCGAAAGTCAAGTGTCTGCAATTGGCGGGAGAATGTCTGCCAGCGCGCCGCGTCAGCGGCGATTACTACGACTTCATTCCCTACGGAGAGAACGAACTCGACATCATCATCGCCGACATCAGCGGGAAGGGAATTTCGGCAGCGCTGCTGATGGCCAACCTCCAGTCCTCGATTCGCAGTCACGCCCTCCACCAGGCCACCCGCTCAGACGGTTCCGGATCGGTGGCCGCCGCCGTGGGCGCCATCAATCGGCAACTCTACACCCACACCTCGCCCGACAAGTTCGCCACTTTGGTGATGTCGCGGGTCAAGGCCCCGCAAATGGAGCTGACCTACTGCAACGCGGGACACAACCCTCCCTTGATCATCTCCGACGGCGAGATCCGCAAGATGACAGTGGGAGGCATGGTGGCCGGATTGTTCGAGAATCCGGATTATCGCCAGGAGACCGTCAAGCTCCACACAGGGGATCTGGTGGCCTTCTACACCGACGGTGTAGTGGAAGCCGAGAATCCGCGCGGGGAACAATTCGGCGACGAGCGGCTCGAGGATCTGCTGCGCACCAATTCGTTTCTCACCGCCGATGACATCAGCGGCCTCATCATCGAGGAGATCCGGCGCTGGTCGCAGGGACGCGAGCAGCGGGACGACATCACCGTCGTCGCCCTCAAGGTGACCGTGTAGGGGCGACCGGAGTCTTTCTTTCCAAGGGCAGCGTAGGCGCGGCCATCGTTCGAATCGACCCGCTCGAAACAAGACCGCCGGACTGCAGACTCTCTACCGCAGACTGTAGACTATCCCGGTCTATGACCACTTCTCGCAAGAAGCGGGTCCTCTCGCTCGGCCTGTGGCTGGATCTGGCGGCGATCACGGTCGTCTGCGGCTTCTTTTATGTGTTGATGGAGTGGCTCTTCTTCGTCACCAAACCGTCCTTTCTCTCCACGCTGAACCTGACTCAGAAGTTGCGCATCGTCCCCCTGGCATCCGCTCCGCTGCTCCTCCTCGGACTCGCCGTCACCTCGTTCTTCGCTCTGCTGAGCTTGATCTCCCAAAGCGCTCGCTGGAAGCGGCTTTGCCGGCGGATGGCAATTTTCTGGCCGGCGCTGCTGCTGGCGACGATCTTCTACCTGCTGGCCGACAATTTCAGCTACACCGTCTTCGGGGTGGGAACGCTGACACTGCAAGGAAAGGAGCGGATCCTGGCCGTTCTCGTGTTCCTCGGGCTGGCGGCCTCGAGTCTTATCTGGTTGCAACGCTTGGCCGAGCGCCCGCCGGCCGACGCCGATGGCCAGGGCGGCAAGCGAATCCTGCGGCGAGCGCGTCTAAGCGTGGCTCTTGCCATCGTGGCCGGCGTACTTTTGGCGCTTGTCACGGAAATGCCGAGCGGTCTGCAGGCGACCGCCCGTTCCGAGGGTGAGGGGCAAACGCGCCGGCCGAACATCATCCTGGTCGGAGGCGACGGCCTCAACGCGGAGAAGACCAGCCTCTACGGCTATTCTCGAGAGACCACGCCTCGACTCACCGAATTCGCCCGAGAGGCCATCCTCTTCGAGAACGCCTTCTCCAACTCGGGCCACACCGCCTCGTCGTTGATGTCGATCCTCACCGGCAAACTGCCCACCACCACACGTCTCATCTACCCCCCGGACATCCTCAAAGGCGAGCATTCGCATCAACACCTGCCGGGACTCTTGAGACAGCTCGGCTACCAGAACTCGATGGTCAGCTTGCGTCATTTCGGCGACCCCTACGACCTCAACCTGCGGGGCGGCTTTCACTTTTCCAACGCACGTACCGAAGGCAACTCCCCGATCCAGACGGCGGCCTGGATCGGATGGTCCGCCGCCTACTTCAACGAGGTGCTGGTCGATCGCGTCATCAGCCGCGTCGGGTCCCTGCTGGGGTACGAGACCCTGACCGACGCCTACCAGGAAGTCACCCGGCCAACCGACAGGAGCAAGCCTCGCGATCTTCGCAGAATGGAGATGTTTCAGGAGCAACTCGAGTCGCTTGGCCGGCCCTTCTTCGCCCATCTCCACCTGATGGGGACTCACGGTCCCCGATTCATTCCCCGCCAACAGGTCTTTTCCCGGGGTCAGGAGCAGGACAAGAACTGGCTGGACGATTTCTACGACGACGCCATTCTCGACTTCGATCGCTACTTCGGCCAACTGCTGGACTTTCTCCAGGCCAAGGGACTCCTGGATCGCTCCCTCATCGTCGTCTATTCGGATCACGGCTCGGGCTTTCAGACCTTCAAGCGTGTCCCGCTTCTGATCCGCCTGCCCGGTGGCCGCCCGGGTAGGGTTTCGGCCAACGTCCAGAATGTCGACATCGCCCCCACGATTCTCGACTACCTCGGGATCGGCGTTCCCGCCTGGATGGACGGCCGATCGTTGCTCGGGTCCGCCTTGCCACCCCATCGGCCTGTTTTCTCGGTGAGGACCCGGGCCGCCCGCCTCTTCCGAGAAGGAGGTAAACTCCAGCTCAACCCCATCGATCTCTCTCCCCCTTTCTACGGCATGGAGTGGCTGGCCATGGTCGATTGCGACCGCTGGTTCCAGCTCGCGCTCCGATCCTGGACCATCGGGCAACGCACCGTACCGGGTCACACCGCGCCCTGCGCCGAGAAACTGCCAGCAGCCGCGGCGCGCCAGCGGCTCATCGGTCATCTGCAAAGCACCGGCTACCTGGAAGACACATCGGGGTTTGAGGCCGATCTCCCCGACCCGTCTTCGGAAACCGAATTGGTGAGAGTCCTTGACTGGGGCCCTCAGCAGACCCCCAAGGGTTCCGCTTTCAACGTCCAACCAGACGGCTCCTCCGCCCTGTGGATACAGGTCGAGGGAGACCGCGACGGCCTCGATGTGATTCTAGGGGACCGGCGATTGCCTACGACAGTCTACCCGGAGGTCGTGACCGCATTGATCGAGCCCGGCTACGCCGCCGACCTGACCGGCAGAGCGGGCGCACATTCCCTTCGTCTGGCGCGGACGGGGGAGGAGAAGATGCAGTTCGTCGGCTTTCTGGTGATTACGGATCGCGCCAAAGTGGAAGAGCCTGCGGAGAAGGCAGAGGAGAACGTGTTCCATCCCGACCGCTTCGACGACGCCTCCTTGCGTGACGTCAGCGACTGGGGCCCTCGCACGACCGATGCGTCGGATCGACTCTTCAACGTGCAGCCCGACGGCAAGTCCGCCTTCTGGATCGAAGCGCTCGGCGACTCGTCCGATCTCTCCGTCTATCTCGAGATGCGGGAATTGGTCAGCTCCGTCCAGCCCGACTTCATCACCGCCGCCATAGCCCCTTCGGACCTGCCCGCGGAACCATGGGTCCAGCGGCTCTTTCTGGTGGATCGGACTCAACGGGCCAAGCAATTGATCGGCGAATTCAGGATCCTTCCCAGCTTTGATATCGACGCCGACGATTTGGCGGAAGGCAGGCTCGGCGAGGTCGCCGACTGGGGGCCCCGTTCCGCTCTGGAGGGGCGCGCTTTCAACCCTCAACCGGACGGCAGCTCGGCGTTCTGGTTCCGTGTCGACGAGGAATCCCCCGATCTGACCGTGCTCCTCGATGGCCGCCCCCTCCCCACGACGCTCAAGCCCGGCTTCATCACCGCCAAGGTCGAGCCTTCACTGATCCCCGCGCCCGGCCCGCACGAGTTGGCCCTGGCCAGCGCCTCGAGCGAACTCAAGCAGCGAGTCGGCGAATTTCTTGTCTTTCCGCTGTTAAAGCTTGAACCCGCCGAGCTGCCCGACCAGCAGATCTGTCAGGTTGTGGATTGGGGTCCCCGATCCGTGACCGCGCGAAGACCCTTCCATGAACAGCCCGACGGGCGCTCCACCTTCTGGATTCGCTGGCAGGGTGAATCCTGCGCGGGCGCGGCCTTCCTGGGCGCTTTCCAACTCGAGGTGGCGGCGGGGCCCGGCCTGCTCTCGGCTCTCGCGCCTCGAGGCTTGGAACAGCTCGAGTCGCCGGGAGTCCACACCCTCTTCCTGGTCGACCCCCGGGGTGGAGGAAAACAGGAACTCGGTCAGCTCGAGGTGCGGAGAAACTGGTGGTCCTGGCTGGGACAAGAAGATGAGCCCTGAAGCACTGGGGCTCGAGGCCGGACGGGTGAAGTTGATCCCGTATACCAACCAGTGGGCCAGGCTCTTCGAGATCGAGAAGGCCCGGTTGCTCGGTGCCGCCGCAGATCACCTCCTCGATGTTCAGCACGTGGGCAGCACCTCCATCCCCGGTTTGATCGCCAAGCCGATCATCGACATCTGCGCCGCTGTCGAGAGCTTTGAGGCGGCCCGGGGCTGCATCGAATCGATCGAGCGGCTCGGCTACTCCTACCGGGGCGAGCACGGGATCCCCCGACGGCACTACTTCGTCAAGGGAAAACCCAGGACTCACCACCTGCATGTCGTAGAGCGCGACAGCCGAGACTGGGAGATCACACTGCTCTTTCGCGATCATCTGATTCAACATCCTTCAAAGCTTCGGCAGTACGCGGCGCTCAAGGCCAAACTGGCGGCTCGTTTCGCGCGGGACCGAAAGGCATATCAGCAGGGTAAGGCGGCTTTCATCGAGGCCGTTCTGGAGTCCTGCGGGCCGGGGCCTTCCGGCGCCTGATCAGCCGAACAAGACTCGGCAGCGCCGATCCACCAAGTGCCGGTAGACTTTCCGGAGTCGAGCAGGGAGAAAGCTCTTCTCGATCAGGTCGGGCCAAGAGGAGAGCGACGCCACCAGTTCATTCTCCACCTGCCGCCGGGCCCGATCCCTCAATTCCAAGCGTTGGGCGGCGAAGTAATCGAAGAAGATGCTCCGCGTGAGGTTGTTCTTTCGGCCCTTCAGCGGAAGCGCCAGCTCTTCGCGAGCCTGACCCAAGGCGATCGTGGTGTTCACCAAGTCGTAGCCGGGGCTGAGTTCAACTTTGCCCTGGCGCCGGATCAGCGAGAAGTTCTTCAAGTGTGCGTCTTCATTGCCGACCAGGAAGTTGAAGAGAGTGAGGCGAAAAAGCTTCAGTTTTTCAAGTGCGGGGAATGTACAGTGCCGTTCCAGAATGGGAATCATGCGCTCCATCGAGAAGTTGTATTTCGTGTCTCGAGTGAGCCCGGCCAGCTGAGCGAAGTCTTCCACTGCCAGTTTTCCCCGGCCCTTTCGGTCGAACCGCCGGATGAAGTAGGTCAGCGAGCCGTCCTTCGAGTAGATGAGCCCGTGCAGCGGCACTTCGATTCCCGCCCGCGCGGCCAGCCGCATCGTCAGATCCTCGTTCTCGGGAAGCCGTTCGTAAAGCTGATTCTGCGGTTTGAGGATGTAGAACCCTCCCCTGTCGACAACCTCGAAGATCTTCTCCCGAACATTGAGCCGAGCACTGAGCTTGGGCTGGACCCCCTGGATGGACATTCTGGTCGCCCGCATCGCCGCTTCGCGTATCTGTTCCTCGGTGGTGTAAGGCAAGTCGATCAGGAATGGAAGCCGGGGGGACAAAAGCCGAAGACCGCGCAATGAATAGCGCCCTTCGGAAAGGGATTCGTAGGTGATCGGGCAGCGGCCCATCAGGATTCCTCGACCGTGACGGCCCCCACCAGATCCATTCCAACCGCCACCAACTGCCCGAAGTGATCATCCCGGTCGATCTTCTCGCGCCGCAGCAACGCTTCGAGTAGAAAACCTTCCGGAAGCAGGCCATCGAAAAAGGGGGGGAATGAATCGAATTCGTAGCTTCTCGTGCGGGTCGGCAAGCGGAGCGAAATCGGCTCGCCCACGTAGCCCTCGTGATATTCGAAGCGATAACGCCTTTTGAACTCCAGCTCAGTGAGTACGCCGGCCGGAATGCCGTACATCGAGACTTGGGCTTTCCTCATCGAGTTCCTCCTCGAACCGCGCCATCAAAGGACTCTCCAGGCGGATTCCGATGTTGAGGGCCTGCAGAATGCGGCAGAGCGTCCGAAACCGCACCGTGTCCTTCCCTTTTTCAACGTCGAAGACAACGGTCTTGCCGACCCCCGCCAGATTTGCCAGCTCCAGTTGCGTCAACCCACTCCTTCCGCGGTGAAACCGCACCGCCTCGGCGATCCGAGAAAAATCCATCCTGTCATGATACCACCTTGGTACTGTTATAACAGTAAAATATCTTCTACACCGAATTGCCAGCCTAAGTTGTTTTTCCGAGAAATCGATTTTTACCGTTATCACAATAAAAAATTGCTATCCTGGCTCCGTATCGTGACTGCCGTCCGCCAGATTTAGAAACATTACCGGCAACGCGGTAACTCAAATCTGGAAGACAGGCATCTGCCTGGTAGTCCACCCGGAACATCTTGCCGGTCACCAAGAAGGCCTCCCCGGGAAATCCTGCCCGAAGCCCCCGGCTACCCAACTGCCACCGAATCGTTGTATGATCCTCTGGCCGGTTCGAAAACCCTTATTCGAGACAGAAATGGCCGTTGGCGGCAAGACTTTTTTTTCGGGGCGCCGAGCTTACCCCGGGAGGATAGCGCCCGCGATCGCACTTTGGGCGCTGCTGGGCGCCGACATGGCGGCGTCCGAGGCGCCCGGCCGGACTGCTTTCCTGGCCCCTGCCCACACCAAAGCGGTCTGGACGAACGAATCTCTCAACGGCGCCATCCAGCAGTATTGCCAGGGCTGCCACAACGACCTTCTGGAATGGGCCGGGCTGACGCTGGAATCGTTTCGCGTCGAAGAGGCCGCCGAAGATCCGGTCTTGGCCGAGAAGGTGATCCGCAAGCTGCGCACCCGGCTGATGCCGCCCTCCACCGTCAAGCGGCCCGACGAGGCCACCTACGAGGCCCTCGCCGGGTCCCTCGAGGAGCGGATCGATTCCGCCGCCTCCCAGCCGGACCCCGGTTACCGGACCTTCCAGCGCCTCAACCGAGCCGAGTACGAGCGCTCCGTCCGCGACCTGATCGACCTGCAGGTCGACGCCTCGGCCTTTCTGCCGCCCGACACGATCAGCCACGGATTCGACAACATCGCCGACGTTCAAACTCCCTCGGCCACTCTGATGGAAGGCTACCTCAGGGCCGCCGGTCGAATCAGCCGCGAAGCGATCGGAGAACCGGGAGCGAAGCCGCGCGAGACCACTTTCAAGGTCCCGCGGACGGCGGCCCAACTCCGCCACGTGGAGGGGGCGCCCTTCGGAACCCGGGGCGGGATCTCGGTCCTGCATAATTTTCCGGCCGACGGCGAATACGTTTTCAAGATCGTCCTCCACGGGACTCCCACGGGCCAGCTCTTCGGTTCGACGGCGGAGGCCGAGCAGGTCGAAATCGCGCTCGACGGGACGAGGGTCGCTCTGCTGGATATCGATCCCCACATGTCGGAATCCGACCCCGACGGCCTCAATCTGGAGACGGCGCCGATCGCGGTCAAAACCGGTCCCCATCGAGTGGCGGCCGCATTCATCGAAAAGGCCCTGGGGCCGGTCGACGATGTGATCGCCCCCATCGACCACACCCTGGCCGACACCCAGATCGGCAGCGCCTGGGGCATCACCACCCTGCCGCATCTGCGGCGATTGAGCGTCCGGGGTCCTTACAACGTCACCGGAGTCTCCGAAACTCCCAGCCGACGCAAGATCTTCTCGTGCCGACCCATCTCGGCCGCCGAGGAGCTGCCTTGCGCCAAAGAG
Source organism: Acidobacteriota bacterium (assembly GCA_041578355.1). Classification (GTDB taxonomy): domain Bacteria; phylum Acidobacteriota; class UBA6911; order RPQK01; family JANQFM01; genus JBFGHF01. The sequence continues at coordinate 6,661 of JBFGHF010000004.1, read as the reverse complement.
ATCATCCAGCGGTTGGCCCGACAAGCCTACCGACGCCCCCTCGATCGGCGCGACCTGGACGGCCTGATCTCGTTCTACGAGACGGCGGCCGAGGAGGGGGATTTCGAATCCGGGATCCGCGGCGCCCTGCAGGCGATCCTGGCCAGTCCCCACTTCGTCTTCCGGATCGAGCAGGTTCGGGCAGAGGTCGAGCCGGGCGGGTCTCATCGGCTCAGCGACCACGAGTTGGCGACGCGGCTGGCCTATTTTCTCTGGTCGACGGCGCCCGACAGAGACCTGCTGGCCCTAGCCGATCAGCGACGGCTCAGCCAGCCGCAGGTCCTGCGGGAAACCGTGCTGGCGATGCTCGCCGATCCTCGCTCGGAAGCGCTGGGCACACGCTTCGCCGCCCAATGGCTGCGGCTGCAGGATCTCGATCGGATGCATCCCGACGCCCTGATCTTTCCCTACTACGATCACACCCTGGCCGAAGCGCTGCGCCGCGAGACCGAGCTCTTTTTCGAGAACCTGATCCGCGAAGACCGTAGCGTGCTGGAGCTGCTGACAGCCGACTACACCTTCGTCAACGAGCGCCTGGCCCGCCACTACGGAATCGCCAACGTGACGGGAAAGCACTTTCGACGAGTCCGCCTTCCCGATGAAAAGCGGCGCGGTTTGCTCGGCCAAGGCAGCGTTCTGACGCTCACCTCGATTCCCGACCGAACCTCGCCCGTGATGCGCGGCAAATGGGTCATGGAGGTGCTTTTGGGAATCTCCCCGCCGCCTCCCCCCGCCAACGTGCCCGACTTGGAGGAAACCAAGGCGGTGGAGGGTCGCAGGCTTCTCTCCGTCCGCGAACGGATGCAAGAGCATCGGGCGAACCCCAACTGCAACTCCTGCCATCGGGTCATCGATCCGCTGGGTCTGGCGCTGGAGAACTTCGACGTCACCGGAGCCTGGCGGATCAAGGACAATGGAGTGCCGGTCGACGCCACGGGCGAGATGTACGAGGGCAGCGTCCTCGACGGACCCGCGGGACTGCGCCAGGCCCTCCTCAAGCGGTCCGACGCCATTCTCACCAGTTTTACCGAGAGTCTCATGACCTACGGTCTGGGAAGGCGCGTCGAAGCCCGCGACATGCCGGCGGTCCGGGCCATCGTGCGCCGAGCGGCTGCAAACGAAAACCGGGCCTCTTCTTTCATTCTCGGGGTTGTGGAGAGCGCCGCCTTTCAAAAGCGCAAATCCGGAGCACAGGCATCCAGCCTGTCGGGAGAGCATTGACAGGCAGGTTGCCTGTCTTCCAGGAGTCGACGATGTTCATTACCAAACGACACATTCCCAGGCGAACCGTTCTGCGGGGCATGGGCGCAGCCCTTTCGCTTCCCTTTCTGGAAGCGATGATGCCCGCCCGGACCGCTTGGGCCAACACGACGGCAGGCAAGCGGGACCGTTTGATCTGCATCGAGATGGTCCATGGGGCCGCGGGCAGCAACGCCCTGGGGATCGAGCAGAACCTGTGGGCGCCGGCTGGGGAAGGAAGCGCCTTCGATCTCAGCCCGAGCAGCTTGAGCCCGCTCGAGCCTTTCCGCGAGCACATCACGATCCTCAGCAACACCGACGTCAGAAACGCCGAGGCATTCGAGTTGCGCGAAGTGGGCGGCGATCATTTCCGCTCCAGCGCGGTCTTTCTCACCCAAGCCCACCCCAGGCAGACCGAAGGCTCCGACGTCTACGTGGGCACCTCCCTCGACCAGCTCTTCGCCCAAAGGGTGGGACACGAGACCCCCATCCCCTCCATGCAGCTCTGCATCGAGAACGTCGATCAGGCGGGTGGTTGCGCTTACGGCTATGCATGTGTCTACACCGACACCATAAGCTGGGCCGCGCCGACCGAGCCCCTGCCCATGATCCGCGATCCTCGGGTGGTCTTCGATCAGCTCTTCGGCGGAGGCGGCACACCCGAAGAGAGGGCCTCGCGGAGGCGGACCGACCGCAGCATCCTCGACTGGATCCGCGGAGAGGTGGCCCACCTGCAGAAAAACCTCGGCCCCAGCGACCGCGGTCGACTCGACGACTATCTCGAGAACATTCGCGAAATCGAGCTCCGCATCCAGCGAATCGAAGAAGCCAATCGCAGCGGGCGTGAAGAGCGTGCCCTGCCCCGAGCCCCCGTCGGGGTCCCCGACTCCTTCGCCGAGCATGTCAAGTTGATGTTCGATCTGCAGGTCCTGGCCCTGATGTCCGACGTGACGCGCGTCTTCTCCTTCAAGATGGGGCGCGACGGATCGGGTCGCGTCTATCCGGGCAGCGGCGTGACCACGGGTTTTCATCCCGCCTCGCATCATCGAGGACAGGAAAAACGGGTGCGGGATTTCGCCAAGATCAACCGCTACCACGTCAGCCTGATCCCCTACTTCTTGGAAAAGCTCCGCAACACCGCGGAAGGCGAGAGCAATCTGCTCGATCAGAGCCTGATCATCTACGGATCCCCGATGGGTGATTCCAACCTGCACAACCATAAGCGCTGCCCGCTCTTTCTGGCCGGCGGGCTCAACGGCAAACTGAAAGGCAACCTCCACCTCAAGACACCCGACGGGACGCCCATGGCCAACGTGATGCTGACCCTGCTCCACAAACTCGGCCTCGACGACCTGGAAAGCTTCGGAGACAGCACGGGCGAAATCGCCATTTGAAGGAATCGGAAAAATGCCGACTCGAATCCAATGCCTGACCGTCGCTCTGCTGGCGGCTCTCAGTGTGGCAGCCGCCGCCGGCCAGAACGGTTACTCTCCGCTTGCCGATGCCAGCATGCGAGGCGAGACCGAGACGGTGCGGTCCCTGCTCAGGCAAGGTGCCGACGTCAACGCCGCTCAGGGCGACGGCATGACGGCTCTGCACTGGGCCGCCCTGCAGGGCGACGCCGCCACCGCGGAAATGCTGCTCTACGCGGGGGCCAACCTCAAAGCCACCACCCGGCTCGGCTCCTACACGCCGCTGCTGCTGGCGGCCAAAAGCGGCAACGCCCCGCTGCTCAGGGCCCTCGTCGGCGCGGGCGCCGACCTCAACGCCACTACCGCCACTGGCGCGACGCCGTTGATGTTGGCCGCGGGCGCGGGCGATCCCGAAGCGGTGTCCCTGCTGCTCGAGCAGGGCCTCGAGGTCGACGCACCCGATTCTTCACGCGGGCAAACCGCCCTCATGTACGCGGCCGCCGCCAACCGGCTGGAGGCCGTCCGGCTGCTGCTCGACGGGGGCGCCGATCCAGCCCGCACCTCCAAGGTCGTGGACGTCACCAAACGGGCGGAAAAGGCGTCCAAGGAGCGCAGGGAACGCGGCAAGCGAATCGAAGAGGCCAGAAAAGCCGCCGACGAGAAAGCCCGTGCCGCAGCCCAGGCCCAGGCCGGACCTGGATCGGCCGCGGAAACGTCGGCCGAGTCGGCCGAAGCCCGAGCCGGCACCAGGAAGAAGTCGCGCCAAGCCAAACAGAAAGCGTCCGGCCCGCCCCAGGAAAAGCAAGAGGGAAAGAGCTTCTTCGCCCGCTTCTTCTCCTGGTTCGGCTCCAGCAAGCCGAAGGCCGAAGAACCGAGGCGCCGCTCCCTGAGCCTGGCCGAGCTGGTGGGACACCAAGGGGGTATGACGGCCCTTCTCTACGCGGCGCGCGAAGGGCATATCGACACCGTACGAGCTTTGCTCGAGGGAGGCGCCGACGTCAACCAAGTGAGCGGCGGCGACCAGACCAGCCCCCTGCTCGTCGCCACCGCCAACGGCCGCTTCGACACCGCCATGTTCCTGCTCGAGCGGGGTGCCGATCCCAACCTGGCCAGCGCGGCCGGGGCGGCGCCGCTCTATGCCGCGGTCAATGTGCAGTGGGCGCCCCACGCCTTTTATCCGCAACCCATCACCCGCAACCAACAGACAACTCACCTTGAGCTGATGAAGGCGCTTTTGGACCACGGCGCCGACCCCAACCGGCGCTTGACGAAAAAGGTCTGGTACACGGGCTACAACTTCGACCAGTCGGGTGTCGACGAAGCGGGCGCCACCGCCTTCTGGCGGGCCGCTCAATCCACCGACGTGGAAGCCATGCGTCTCTTGGTCGAAGCAGGTGCGGACCCTCACATCCCCACCATTGTCCGGATGGAAAGCAAAGACCCCAGCGGCCAAACCGCAGATGAAAACAAACTGGAGGACGTGGAGGAGGAGGACGTCTCAAAGCTGGGCGACCCCGCGGTCACGCCCTTGCAAGTGGCCAGCGGCGCAGGCTACGACGGCAATTATCACCGCAACGCCCCCGGCGGTTGGCTACCCGCTGTCGAATATCTGGTGGAAGAACTGGGCGCCGACGTCAACGCGGCGGACCACAACGGCTATACGCCGCTCCACAACGCGGCGGCCCGCGGCGACAATGAAATGATTCTCTACCTGGTCTCGAAAGGGGCCGACGTCGGGGCGGTGAGCAAGAAAGGACAAACCACGGCGGACATGGCCAACGGCCCCATCCAGCGAATTCAGCCTTTCCCCGAGACGCTGGCCCTGCTCACGGAGCTGGGAGCGAAGAACTCGAACAAATGCGTGTCGTGTTAAGGCCCTGAGATTTCGGGGTTGAGCGGGAGCGGCGAAGCGGGAGCCTTCAGCGCTGCTACGCCCCTTTTACCAGCGATCGCGCTGTCCGCCGCGACCGCCGCCGCCGCGGTCTACCCGGGGCCGCGCCTCGTTGACCCTCAGTGTGCGTCCGCCCAGATCCGTCTCGTTGAGCGCGGCAATGGCCTCATCCGCGGGTCCATCATCCATTTCGACGAATCCAAAGCCGCGGGGACGGCCTGTCTGACGGTCGGTCACCAAGTGCACGGATTCAACGGGCCCATAGGCCTCGAACAGCTCCCGAACTTCAAGCTCAGTGGCAGTGAAGGGCAGATTCCCAACATAGATTCTCTTGCTCATTACGTCATCTCCAAAAGCGGTTGGCCCAGGACCCTCAAGATTTCACATCTTACCTTGAATGCGCCGTTTCTCAAAGTCTGAAAGTTAAAGACCGGCGTCTGGGGGCTTCAGGCTCCAGGCTGCGGACCTCGAGCTTCGGCTTCGCGGTTGGGTTTCTCCGGGCTCCGAGCTCGGGGTTTTGGCGGCTCGGTGCGTACTCCAAAAAAGGCTACCGATGGAAAAAATCCTGGAATGCGGGAGCGGAGCTGCCGCGCCCTCTCACCTGCAAACCTTGTCACCTCCCCACTACTGACAAGGGCGGTTGTTCGTAAAGAGCTCGAGAGCGAGAGCGAGAGCGAGAGCGAAGGGCGCGTACAGCAGGCCTTTCCGGAAGGCATTCTCCGAACTGGCAAGCCGAGAACAAAGTCCGCCCATCACTCGAAAGGCTTCAAATCACCCAACATCGTCGGGATCAACTCGGTCACGGTGGGATGGATGTGGACGGCGCGCTGGATGACCGAGTAGCAGGCTTCGGCGTACATCAGATCGAGAACGGAGTGGATGATCTCGTCGCCCCCGATGCCCAGTATCGCGGCGCCCAAAATCCGGCCACTCTCGGCGCACACCAGCATCTTCATGAAGCCCTGCGTCTCGCCCTTCTCGACGGCTCGTCCCACCTTGCTCATGGGACGCTTGGCGATCAACGCCTTGCGGCCCGACTTGCGCACCTCGGCCTCGGTCATCCCGGCCCGGCCCAGCGGCGGATCGATGAAGAGTCCGTAGGTGGTGATCCGATCGCTCACCCGGCGGGGGTCGTCGTCGAAGAGATTGGCCGCCACGATCTCAAAATCGTTGTAGGAGGTGTGCGTAAAGGCTCCCTGGCCGTTGCAGTCGCCCAGGGCCCACACTCCCTCGGCGCTGGTGCGAAGCTGGTCGTCGACCTTGATGTAGCCGCGCTCGTTCACCTCGATTCCCGCCTCTTCCAGACCCAGGTCGTCCGTATTGGGACGCCGGCCCACGGCCAGCAGCAGGTGGGAGCCCAGGACTTTCTCATCCCCGCTGCTGCAGTCGACTTTCACCGCGATGCTGTCCCCCTGGCGTTCGGCGTCGATGCATTCAGCGTTCAAGCGGATCTCTATCCCCTCGTTCTCCAGGATCTTCTGCACCTCCTCAGAGATGTCCTCGTCCTCCCGGGAAATCAGCCGCGGCCCCTTTTCGACGATGGTCACCCGGCTGCCGAAGCGGCGGTACATCTGGCCGAACTCGAGCCCGATGTAGCTGCCCCCGATGACGATCAGATGTTCAGGGAGGAAGTCGACGTCCATCATCGTCGAATTGGTGAGGTAGTCGACGCTCTTGAGGCCGGGCATGGGGGGGACGTAGGCGCGCCCGCCCACGTTGATGAAGATCTTGTCGGCTTCGAGCGAGCTGCCGTTCACACTCACCCGGCGCGGCCCCACAAAGCGGGCATGTCCCTCGTAGACGGAGCCCTTCTCCAGGCCCTTCATCCAATTCTCAACGCCCTGGTGGGACTTGGCGACGACCTGGTCCTTGCGTTCCTTGACCCTCTTCATGTCCACCGAGACGGCACCCCCGACGGCGACCCCGAATTCGCCTCCCCGTCGAGCCACGTAGGCCGCCCGCGCGCTGGCGACCAGCGTCTTGGTGGGGATGCACCCGGTGTTGACGCAGGTGCCTCCGTAGAGCTTCCGCTCGATCACCGCGACCGTCATCCCCCCTTTCACCAAGCGCGCCGCCATCG
>JBFGHF010000003.1:0-21317 GCA_041578355.1 Acidobacteriota bacterium | reverse complement strand
CTGGTCGAACTCTGCTCCGACTTGGGGGGGCGGGTCCTGGTGCACGGCTCTCCCGCCCAGCGCCAAGTCGAGCCCGACGATGATCCCTCGGAAGCCTGGAAGAGAGCCCGGACCCAGTTCGAGAGCATCGTTCCCCTGGCCGAGGCGGCCGGAGTCGTCTACTGTCTGGAAGCGCTGCCCGAGCCGGAGACCAACTTCATCAACACCATCGGGGAAGCTGCCGAAATGGTCAATCAGATCGAGAGCCCGGCTTTTCGCACCATGCTCGACACCAAGGCCGCTTCTCTGGCCGAAGATCGGCCCGTCGAGGAGGTCGCCGAAAAGTGGTTTCCCACGGGACTTCTGAAGCACGTTCATCTCAACGACCGCAATCGGCGCGGACCAGGGCAAGGCAACGACCGCTTCGCACCTTTGCTGTCGGCACTCCAACGACTCGGCTACGACGGCTACATGTCGGTGGAACCGTTCGATTACGTGCCCGACGGCAAAGGCGTCGCCGCACACAGCATCGGATATATCAGGGGCTTGCTGGAAAACTAGCCGCGGGACGGTGGCCACGGACATCCTGCTTTAGGGAGGACTCGAGCTGCTCCCCGGAAAAACACCGAGAGGATTGGCTCGCCAGATTCACGACTCCGTGTCGGGCTCTCACTCGCGGAAAGGCAACAGGCCAAGGGTGATCCGAACCTGGGCTTCCAATTCCTGTTCTTCGCCGGGCACGAAGCCGACGTGCTTGATCAGGGCACGATTCTCCGCGTCGAGGATGAAGGTTTCAGGGGCCCCGGTCACACCGTATTCTCGTTTCAGCCTCTCGGGATCGGCCCCCACCAGTCCCGGAATCGAAATGCCCTCTTGGCGCAGCCAGGGAATCACCTGGTCGTCCTTGTCGGGATGGATGTTGATGGCGACAGCCTGGAGGCCTTCATCGTGGTAGGTCCGGTAGATTCTTTCCAAGTGCGGAAACTCCGCAGCGCAGGTCGTTCAGCCGGGAAAGAAGAAGTTGACAAGCAGGACCTTGGAGGAATAATCCTGCAGAGTTCGGGACTCCCCTTCCGGGGTCCTCAGGGCGAAACCGGGAAAAGCCAACGACCGTTTCTGCTGGATGCTCAACACTCGAACCGCAGCCTCCTCGGCCGATACCTCGAGCTTCGGCGCCAAGCGCCGCACTTCCGCCCAAATATCGCGCCGCAGGTCGTGGGAAAAAGCCGTCAGATAGCTGTCAAAGGCTGGGTCGGTCCGCTCTATGACCTCCAGGACGCGGCCCCGAATCAGGTGATGAACTCCCTCTGAGCCGGGGTCGGGCCGAGCGCGCTCGAGGTAGGAAAGCGCCTGCTCTCCCTGACCCTGCTGCGACAGCAGCGTCGCCATGGCGTAATACAGTGTGGGGAACTTTCCGCGCCGCGTGCGGTCCCAGGGAGGCATCCGTTCGTATTTCGTGATCAAGGCCGTCAGGTGCTGACGACGCTCGGGGTTGGACATCTCCTCCCAACGGCCGGGCGGCAGCTCGAAAAGCGCGCCCGCCACCGAGGCCATTTCCTGGCGGGCCTGGGAGGCCGGGTCGGGAGGATGACTGGCTGGGACGGGGTCTTCGCCCAGACCGCAGCCGAAAGTGGTCAGAAGCAAAACGGCCGAGAGGCAATTGCACAGTTTCACGTGCCCAATCATAGCAGTTCCAGACTCCGTTCTTCCGGCTCATGGAAGCAGGGCTCCCCCTGTTTGACCCAGGCGTCTTTTAGTTTGTGGTAAGCGGTTTGGTCCTGATCGGTAAGCGAACAACTTTCCGGTGGAGGGCAGCGCAGCGGGATGAGAGGAAAGGCATTCTGCGATTCTGTTGCGCAATTCGGTTCACGAATCATTTCGGGCCAGGAGCCCGAACCGTGGAATCCGAGTTCTACCCTCCCGCTTCCTTTTCCAAGACTTCCGAGAACGGCTTCCCCCACTCTTCCATCCGCCGCTCCAGCCGATCGGTGCAATCGCAGTCGGAGCAGGCCCAGGGATCCTCAGCGTTGAGGTCGCGGCACTTGTGGCGGGCGTGGGCGTTCTTGATTTGCACGAGTTCGAAAAACTTCTCCCAATAAGGCCGTTCTTCTTGCAGAGGCTCGGGGCAGAAGCAGACTTCGACCCAGCGCACCCGACCATCCTCCAGCGCGCGCGCTTGGGCCATGTCCTTGAGGTACTCCCCCTCGGCAACCGAGCCCCGCCCCAAAGTCCGGTCTCTTATGGCTTTGAGAAGAGCCTTGGAACGGCCCGGTTTCACCTTGCCGGTGACGAGGTAGCGCATGGTCTCAGTCTACAGCAGACAGATCGCAGTCTGCAGTGCGGAGACATGGAACTCGTCTTCGGAAATGTGTCCAGACCCGCGGTCTTGCTGACAAGTCGAAGAGATGCTCCCTGAAGGGCAGATCCAGCCCCAGCCTGGCAGCGGAACCCCGGGGTCGCGCCGTTTCATCTTATGTATCCCAACGGGATGAAACAGCCATTGGTATCTCTTTCACTTGGTTGGGGTTATGGGTCCGTGGCGCGCTGTGGCGACAATTGATTTGGGCAACATGCCCCGCAGGCTGTAGACTGTAGACAAGCAGATGACCCAACTAAGCGATCAAGAGCGGACTCGCAGGATTCGATTCTGGATTCGCCTTGCCGAAAGGAAGGTGCTCGGGAGATGCCCGCTGCTGGGGCGCACCGACTTGATGGGCATGTCACTGTTCGTGGTGGCCGCCGGCGGAGTGGTCTTTTCGGGAGCTCTCTATTGGTGGGGCTATCTTCCGGCGTGGGGCCTGATCCTGGTCAACGCCTTTCTGGCCTCTGTGCTCCATGAGATCGAGCACGACCTGATCCATTTCCTCTATTTCAAGGACCGGCCCGCAATCCACAATTTGATGATGTTCGTCGTCTGGGCGCTTCGGGGCAACATCGTTCACGGCTGGTACCGGCGCAGAATCCACTTTATCCATCACCAGACTTCGGGGACCGAGTCGGACATCGAGGAGAGGTTATTGGGTCTGGGCATGCCCTGGGGATTTCGTCGGATCCTGATCATGGTCGATGGAATGATGGCCTACCTGCTCAACGGACGCCGTCTGGAAAAAGAGATCCCCGGCTTCCGCTGCTCTGACCTTTTCTACGCCTCGCTGCCCTTTTATCCGCTCTTCGTCCTCACCTTCGTTTTGACGGTCGGATTCCAGGTCTTCGGCTGGATAGACCAGTGGGCGGGGTGGGCGCTCCAACTTCCCGGTTCGCTGTTGGCGCTACAGGCGGTCGCCCAGCTTCTCTTCCTGGGCTGGGTTGTGCCCAACTATTTGCGTCAGGCTTGTCTACAGATCGTTTCGTCCAATGTGCACTACTACGGCGACGTGGACGGGCTCTCCGAGCAAACCCAGGTATTGAAACCGCTCATCTTGCTACCCCTTCAACTCTTCTGCTGGAACTTCGGGAGCACCCACAGCTTTCACCACTACGTCGTCAGGCAGCCCTTCTACATTCGCCAGTTGATCGCGCCCTGGGTCCACCCGGCCATGCGCAAATACGGCGTCCGCTTCAACGATCTGGGCACCTTCTGGCGAGCCAACCGCTACTCGATCGAGGTCAGTCAATCCCCTTGAATCGGCAAGCGCATCCGAACCGCCCGGCGGACTTGATCCCGGCAACGATCGCCCGACGCATCCCCCGTCTTGGCGCCAGCGGCGAAGCTCCCTTGCTGGAAGTGACGGCCCAGGCGAAGGTCGTGGATGGGGCCAGCAGCTGGCGCTGGTATTTGATCGAATGGGACGGCGAAGACGCCTGTTACGGTCTGATTCTGACGGCTGGATTCGCAGTGGCCGGCCAATTCACCCTGTCCGAACTGGCGGCTCTGCAGAATCCCCAGTCCTCGATCCGCTGCGACACGGATTTCGAGCCCTGCAGTGTCTCCGAATTGATCAAGACCGAGCCCGCTGTCGGTCAGCTCGTGGCGGGGTCGGGCCTGAACCTGGTCAACCTCGAGTGAACCGGCTGGGGCTTTTTAACCCCAAACCCACGGCAGACGGAGGAGCGAAGACGGCGGACTTCCCCTTGCTTTTCCCTTCCACTTTTCGCAAGATGGCCATAACCAGGCACACCGGGGAGGCACCCAGAGTGATTTCTTTACCTTTTGGCGCCACGATCAAAGAACCGGCGTATGCCCTGATGCGGTTCTCTTTCGGTCTCCTTTTCGCTTTCCATGGAGCTCAAAAACTGTTTGGGGCCTTCGGCGGGAATCAAGCCCAGAATGGCTTGATGTGGGCAGCGGGCATCATCGAGTTTTTCGGCGGTTTAGCCATCGCCCTGGGAATCGTGACCTCGTTGGCCGCCCTCTTCTGCTCGGCCCAGATGCTGCTGGCCTATTTCTACGCCCATTTCCCGCAAGGCTGGCTGCCGATCGAGAATCGAGGCGAACTGGCTCTTCTCTACTTCTTCGGATTCTTGTTTGTCATGACGCGCGGAGGCGGCTCCTGGAGTCTTGACGCACTGAAGGGTTGAACCACACCGGGAAGCGAATCCCAAAGGCCCTGGGGCGTCGAAAACCGGAGTTGAAAGGCTCCCGGGCCACTACTCGCGATCTCTCATTGCGGCCGGACGCGAAGCGCCGATGGCCCGTGATATGATCGCGCGATGCTAAAGAAGCGACTTTTTACGCCCGGTCCGACGCCCCTTTTTCCCCAGGCGCAAACGGCAGCTTCGAAGCCCATCATCCACCACCGAACACCTGCTTTTCGGGAGCTTTTCCTCGAGACTCGCAGGAACTTGCAGAAGATTTTTCGGACCTCTGGCGACGTATTGATTCTCTGCTGCTCGGGGACCGGGGGAATGGAAGCCGCCGTCCGCAATCTCTTGGGGCCCGGGGACAGGGCCTTGGCCGTGGTGGCCGGGAAATTCGGGGAGCGCTGGACCGGCATCTGCAAAGCTGCCGGGATTGCCTGCACTTCACTCTGCAAGACCCCGGGTGAAGCGGCCTCGGCCGATGAGATCTTAAGCGCGTTGGCGGAGGCGCCCGATTGCAAGGCCCTGTTGATCCAGGGTTGCGAGACTTCCACGGCAACGTCCCATGACCTGGAGACCATCTCGCGGCGGGTGAGGTCGAGTTTTCCTCACTTGTACATCGTGGTGGACGCCATCACAGCTCTGGGCAGCCAGCCCTTGGAAAGCGAGGACTGGGGTTTGGACGCTGTGATCGGGGGATCGCAGAAGGCCTTTGGAATCTCGCCGGGACTTGCTTTTCTGGGTCTCAGTTCCAGAGCGGTGGAGCGAATCGAGGCGCGCGATTCCGATTGCTTTTACTTCGATCTGGCGAAAGAGATCTCGGGCCAACGCGACGGCCGAACTGCCTACACGGCGGCTGTCACTCTGGTGGAGTCTCTCCATGCCTCGACCGAGGCGATTCTGGATCACGGCCTGGACGAAGTGATCGACAGCGCCAGGCGATCGGCCGGCTGTGCCCGAGAGGGCCTTCAGGCGATGGGATTTCGCCTGCTCTCCCAATCCCCTGCCAATGCAGTCACTGCTTGCTTTCCGCCGCCCGGGGTGGACAGCGAGGAACTGCGACAAACGACATATGAGACCTTCGGGTTGCAAATGGCCGGCGGCCAGGGAGACCTGAAGGGACGGATCGTGCGTGTTTCACACCTGGGCTACACCGATCTTTTGGACGTTTTCACCGTCCTCTCCGCCATCGAACTGAGCTTGATGAAGTTGGGGGCCTCAGGCTCCGCGGGTGCAGGCCTCAAAGCAGCATTGCAGGCTGCTACCCGCCTCCGAAACACATCCTCGTCACCCGTTACGGCGGCCCTTCCACAAGCGGACCCGATCTAAGAGCGTTGCAATGAAAATCGTGGTGGCCGATCCCCTCAGCGCCGAGGGTCTGGAATACCTCAAGAAACAACCCGGCACGGTGACCGTCGACCTGGCGGGACAGTCCACACTGTCGTTGGAGGACGAAATCGCGGACGCCGGGGGCCTGATCGTACGAAGCAAAACCAAGGTCGACGGCAAGCTCTTGTCGGGGGCGCCGCGTCTCAGCGTGATCGGCCGGGCCGGGGCCGGAGTGGACAACATCGATCTCGACGAGGCGACCCACCGGGGCATCGTGGTGATGAACACCCCCGGCGGAAACAGCGTCAGCGCCGCTGAACACAGCATGGCGCTTCTACTTTCACTGGCTCGCCGCGTGCCACACGCGGACGCCGCGCTGCGCGGCGGAAAGTGGGACAAGACGGCGTTCGTGGGGCGGGAGCTTCGGGGCAAGACGCTGGGAGTGCTGGGGTTGGGAAAGATCGGGTCGGTGGTGGCCCGGCGAGCGCGGGCTTTCGACATGGCGGTTCTCGCCTACGACCCGTTTGTCAGCGAGAGATACGCCGCCGATCTGGACGTGGAACTGGCACCCCTGGAAAAGGTCTTCGAAAACTCCGATTTTCTCAGCCTCCACCTCCCGCTGAACAACAAGACCCGCGGCTTGATCAACCGCGAAACGATCGCGACCATGAAGCCGGGCGCTTGCATCATCAACGCGGCTCGCGGCCCCTTGATCGTGGAAAAAGACTTGATCGCGGCCCTCGAGTCGGGCCGAATCGGCGGCGCCGCCCTCGACGTCTTCGAAAAGGAGCCGGCGATCGATCCCCAACTCCTCCAGTCGGGGCGGGTGATCGTCACGCCTCACATCGCCGGGTCGACGGTCGAAGCGCAAGCCCACGTGGGTCTGGAAATCGCCCGCCAGGTCTGGCAGTTCCTCTCGGACGGCATCATCCTCAACGCGGTCAACTTTCCATCGGTCACTCCGCGCGAAATGGACCGCATCGCCCCCTATCTGAACCTGGGAGAGAAACTGGGATCTTTCGCCGCTCAAATCTGTAGTTTGCGGATAGAGGAGATCGGAATCCGATACTACGGTGATCTGACCGGACTCGACTACAAACCGATCAGCAACTACATCCTGCAGGCCGTACTGAAACCCGCCCTCTCCACCTCGATCAACGCCATCAACGCACGAAGTCACGCTCGCGAAAGGGGAATCGCCGTAATCGAAACGGTCAGCAGCCGGCAACGCAGCCACTCCAATCTGATCAGCGTCCAATTGCGCTCCTCAGAGGGCATGGAATGGGTCGAAGGCGCCATTTTGCATCGCGGGCACCACTGGCTGGTATCGCTCGACGGAGTGCCCATGGAAACCCCCTTGGGCAACACCATGCTCTTGATCCGCAACGACGACAGGCCCGGTGTCATCGGAAGAGTCGGCACGATACTGGGTGAGAGCGAGATCAACATCGCCTCGTTCGTTCTGGGCAGAGAGGAGGGTCGCCCTTACGCTCTGGGGGTGGTCAATACGGACAGCGACATCCCGGATGATGTCCTCGAGAAGATCCGCGACGTCCCCGCCATCCGCCTGGCACACGTGATCCGGCTGTAACGTGACGCGGGCATCCTGCCTGCGCTCCGGAAAGGGAAACGACGGCACCAGGCGCGCAACCTGACAAGCCGAGCCGCAAGCATGAACCTTTTGGCGTCAACCATTGCTCTTTTGAAATGTGAGCGGACCTCTCTCCCATGATCCCCTTTCGCGACAACATTCCTTCGCGCATCTTTCCCGTGGTGACCGTGGGACTGATCGCGGTCAACGTTCTGGTGTTTTTCTACGAGGTTTCGCTCCCGACATCCCGGTTGGAGTCGTTCATCGCCGGCAACGGCGTGGTTCCGGCCCGGCTTCAAGAGATCGGCCAGGCCCCCGCGGCGGTCCTCTCGGCAACAGGCTGGGATCTGATCACTTCCATGTTTCTCCATGGAGGATGGATGCATCTGATCGGGAACATGTGGTTTCTGTGGATCTTCGGGGACAACGTCGAGGATCGGATGGGACACCTCCGATTCCTGTTCTTCTACCTTCTCTGCGGAGTTGTGGCGGAGATCGGGCACATCGTTTTCAACCTCGAGAGCCAGGTCCCCAGCATCGGCGCCAGCGGGGCGATTGCAGGAGTTCTGGGAGCCTACCTGGTCAGCTACCCTTTCGCCCGGGTGCAAACGCTCATCCCTTTGCTCGTGATCTGGACGATCGTAGAACTGCCCGCGCTCTTGGTGTTGAGCTTCTGGTTCGTGTTTCAACTCGTAAGCGGCTTGGCCGCGGTGGCCACCACCACCGCCACCACCGGCGGTGTGGCTTGGTGGGCACACATCGGCGGCTTTCTGGCCGGGATCGTTTTGATCAATCTGTTTGCCCGGCGCCGGGTCCGGCGCTATACATGGGAGACGTGAAATGTTGAGCCTGATTCTTCTGACAAGTCTTGCCCTGGGGGGAACCACCACTGTCCAGCCTGATCTCGACAGCGTGGTCCTGCCTCGCAAAACGGAGATATTCGTCAGTCTGGAGAGGAACATCGACTCCCGCAACGCCACCGTGGGCGATCGCTTCCACGGAAGACTAACGGTGCCGATCACCCACCAAGACCGGATCGTCGTCCCTGTCGGGAGTTACGTCATCGGATCCGTCGACCACACCAAGAAGCCGGGCTATCTCCGGGGCAAGGCCCAGGTGGCACTCTCTTTTGACACCATCATCCTGCCCAACGGGGTAACCCGGCGCATGGTGGCGTCCACACAATCGGCCGAAGGACACTCCAGCGGCGCCGGTCACGACGAAGGCAAGATCATCGCCTCCAGCAGCCAATCGGACGAAGTGATCACGACCACGGCTGGAACTGCCGCCGCGGGGGGCGCGGTGGGGGCGATCGCGGGCCGCGGCTTGAAGGGATTCGGGATCGGTGCGGCGGTGGGAGCCGCCACCGGAGTGATTCTCGGTTTGATCGTCAAGGGCAAGCACGTCACTCTTCCCCGAGGCGCGTCGCTGACCATTCAACTCGACGAAGACGTCAGCTTCATTCGGCCCGACGAGCTACAGCGGGGCAAGCCGCTCAAACCCTAGGAGCCTGGTTTTCGAGAGCGAGGAACGAGACCGAGAGCGCGAGCCAAAGCCTGCAACCTGGAGCTTGCGACACTGATTTGAAGATGATTCGCAAAAACGCGGGGCGCTGGATGCCCTTCGCATAAGCTTCCCCACGCAATGATCGCCCGGTCTCGGTCTCGCTCTCGGCCCAACACGAACCAAGCGGTGATCGACATAGGTACCTTTTCTCCGACTCGAGACCCCCACGCGAAGCTCGAAGTTCGCACCTCGAACTTCGAACTTCACTAGAATATCCCCCGGCATGAAGATTTCGAGCATCGGAGCTGTTATCACGTTGGCGCTGGGCACGGCGGGAATCGGCCTTCTTCCAGACCCTGACCCGATCACCAGTATCGACCGCGAGGAGATGCGCCGGGAGCTCTCCTTTTTGGCTTCGGATGAGATGAGGGGCCGCGATGTGGCGACCTCCGAGAACCTTATCGCCACTCGCTACCTGGCCTATCGTTTCGAGGAAATCGGTCTCCAGCCGGCCTGGGAAGGCTCCTATCTCCAGCGCTTCACTTTGATCCAATCATCTCTCGGAGAGCGAAATAGCCTGCGGCTGCAGGGAGACGGCGCCATCCACCATGCACAGTTGAGGGACGAGTTCTACCCGAACCATCTCTCCGCTTCAGGTCGGGCGGAGGGCAGGGTGATCTTCGCGGGCTACGGTATCACCGCTCCCGATTTGAACTACGACGACTACGACGGCCTCGACGTACGAGGCAAGGTGGTCTTGGTTGTGGATCATGAGCCGGGGGAGAACGAACCGACGAGTGCTTTCGAAGGACTCGTCCTCTCCGACTACGGGAGGGCGTTGCACAAGATTTCCAACGCTCAGCTTCACGGGGCTAGCGCAGTTCTGCTGGCCACCGACCAAGCCAATCACGAGATGGAGACCTTCCGTCGATCCGCCGACAGGGCCTGGCCCAACACTCGCAGCCGCGGCAGATATGAATTGCAGGCACGCCGCGAACGGATTCATATTCCCGCCGTGCACATTTCAGCGGAACTGGCCGGACGTCTCATCGGGTCGAGTCGCCGCACCGTGGCGGAACTGCAAGAAGCTTGGGAAAAGCAAGGGAGCAAAGCCGTCCCAATCCCCGACAGGGTGGTCTTGGAAACCGAACTGGATGATGTCAAATCCGAGATCCACAACGTCCTGGGGCTGTTGCCAGGCTCGGATCAGGAATTGCGTGATCAAGCGGTTGTCGTGGGGGCCCACCTCGATCACGTCTCGGGCCGCAATCGGAAAGTGATCTTCAACGGCGCCGACGACAACGCCAGCGGCACCGTGGCCGTTCTGCAATTGGCCGAGGCCTTTGCCAGATCCACGAAAGCACCCCGGCGCTCCCTTCTCTTTGCTCATTTCAATGCCGAGGAAAAAGGACTCCTCGGCTCCTACTACTACTCGGAGTTCCCGGTCTTCCCGCTGGAGAAGACGGTGGCCATGTTGCAGATGGACATGATCGGCCGAAATGAAGAAGTCAGCGATCCCGAGGACCGGCGATTTCGGCAACTCGAAGTTCAGACCGCCGAAGAGAACCGAGAATCGGTCAATATCCTGGGCGCGACGCGAAGCCGCGACCTTCGAAGTCTGGCCGAGGAGGCCAATCTACAGATCGGACTGCGGCTTCGCTTCCGCTACGACAATCATCCCATCGGGTTGTTGCGGCGGAGCGACCACTGGCCTTTTCTGGCCGCCCGCGTGCCGGTCCTCTTTTTCCACACCGGACTGCATCCCGACTACCACCGGCCGACCGATACGGCGGATCGGATCAACTTCGAGAAAATGGAGAAAATCGTCCGCTTGGTCTATCTCGTGACCCGCGAAACGGCCAACTCGAGCCAGGCTCCGCACTTCACCCCTTTCGAGACTCGACAGTGAAATCCCCGGTCGGCGACGTCTTCACCACCCGGGCCGCCTACTTTCTGGGCGAGAGCTTCCTTCCCAAAATATCCAACTGCCTGGACCAGCTCGACGAAGAACAGATCTGGTGGAGGCCGAACGAGTCCTCGAACAGCATCGGCAATCTGATCCTCCACCTCTGTGGCAACCTCAGGCAATGGGTCATGACCGGTCTGGCCGGGATACCGGACGACCGCGACCGCCGCCAGGAGTTCGCCCGCCGCGATCCCGTCGCCGGGCCTATACTGTTCGAAGAGCTTTCCGAGACTGTTTCCGAGGCCAACCGAGTGATCACCGGGTTGAGTCGGGAAGAACTGATGAAACCCCGCAGGATCCAGATCTACGACGTCACCGGGCTGGAAGCCGTTTTTCACGTGGTCGAGCACTTTTCCTACCACACCGGACAGATTCTCTACATCACCAAACTCTTGGCGGGCGCGGACCTGAAGTTGACCGACGATAAAAGGGTGAATTGACCCGAGGTTATTCGCTCCTTTTCAGATTCCTTCTCCGCCTCCACCCGGCTCGTACTTGTATCCGACGCCTCGAACGGTGACGATCAGGTTTCTGTGGGCGCCGAGCTTGCGACGGATCGAGCGCACATGGACATCGATGTTGCGGTCGAGGATAAAGCCCCTGCCCTCGGTGATGTGATCGAGCAGCTCGTCGCGAGTCATGACGCGGCCCGAGTTGCGGGCCAGCACGTGCAGAAGTCGGAACTCGGCAAGTGTCAGGGAGACGGGAGATCCGGCAATCAGCACCTCGTGACGCGTCGGGTCGATGCGCAGCGGTCCCGTCGTCACCGGCGTTCCCCGGTCGGCTCCGGCTTGGCCGGGTGCGGTTCTTCTCAAAACCGCTCTCACCCTGGCCAGCAACTCCCGGATGCTGAAGGGTTTGGTCATGTAGTCGTCCGCGCCCAATTCCAACCCCAGAATGACGTCCGACTCCTGTGCTTTGGCGGTCAACATGATGATGGGGACGTGGCGCGTGCGCGATTGGCCGCGCAGCGCCCGGCAAACCTCGATGCCGGGCATCCCCGGGAGCATGAGATCGAGAATGATCAACGCCGGCGGAGTCTGCGAGGCGCGGCGCCAACCGTCGTCGCCCGAGCGCGCCGTGAGCACACTGAAGCCTTCGCGGCTGAGATTGAACCGGATCAGCTCGAGAATGTCCGGGTCGTCCTCGATGACCAGAATCGTCGCTTGGTCCGTCAATCCGACACCCGTGGAAGCCAGAAGTAAACCGTGGTCCCTGAGTTGGGTTGGCTCTTCAGCCAGACCTCGCCGCCGTGCAGGCTGACGATCTGCTTGACCATGGCCAGACCGACACCGCTGCCTCGCCGCTGGGGCGACTGGGCGGCGTCGCCTCTGTAGAAACGCTCGAATACCCGGGGCTGATCGGCTGGGTCGATACCCATCCCCGTATCACTGACGGAAAAGAGCGTCCGATCTTCTCTGCTGCTCATTTCCACTCGCACGCCGCCCTTTTCGGTGTAGCTGATCGCATTGTCGATGAGATTGTAAAGAGCCCTCCTCAACGCTTTTTCAGAGCCACGAAAGGTGTCGCTTCCCGAGTTGTTGACCACCTCGAGAGTCAGACCCTTTTCGTCGAGACGCTTCTGGAATTCGCCTACCAAGTGCTTCATGAAAACCTCGAAGTCGATGGCTTCGAAACGCAGGCTCCGCTGCCTGGACTGGAAGCGCGCCAGTTCCAAAAGAGCGTTGACGATTTCGCCCAATTGATCGGCGTTGCGGTTGATTTTTTCAACAAAGCCACGCTCGACCGCCGCCAGGCCTCCGTCCAAGAGCGTCTCGCTGTAGCCCTTTATGGAGGTGAGCGGAGTCTTCAACTCGTGCGAGACGTTGGCCACGAAATCGTGCGCCATTCTTTCGTGACGCCGCAACTCGGAGATGTCACCGAATACCGCCACCACGGAGTCATCCCCCGCCGAAGCGGGCAGCGGCACCAGATTCACACGAATCTCGCGCCCCTCGTAGGCGAACTCCAACTCGGCCGGTTGCCTGTCCCGAAGAGACCGTTCCAAGGCCCGCTCCAGCTCCACGCTTCGGACAACTTCCAGGGTGGTCTGACCGATGGGATCGCCAATCGGTTCGAAAAGCCTCAGAAAAGCCGGGTTGACCAGCCGCAGGCGACCCGCGGCATCGATCAACAGAAGACCCTCTTCGATGTTGTCCACAAGGAGGCGCAGGCGCGAGAGTTCGCTACCCGTGGACTGAAGGAGGTCTCGTTGGCGAGCGGACCGGTTCGCCAGCGCTCGCGCCAGCACCACCCACTCGTCCCCGCCCCGGCCCGGAACCGCCGGTATCTCGCCGCGGCTCAACCCCCGAGCGGCATCCTGAAAGCGCGCCACGGACCTCGTCAGATAGAAACACATCAGCAGAGTGGCCAACCCGCCGATCGAAATCAGCAACAAGACTCGACTCCCGATCGCCCCGCCCAGCGAACCGGCGACTCGGGATATCTCCGAGCCGGGCATCGCCAGACGGAAGAAACTGCCTCCCGGCGAGCGGGCAGCAACATAAAGGAGGAAATCGTCGACACTGGTGCTGTAGCGAAGGCTGCTGCCGATCCCCCGGCGCATCGCCAGTTGGATCTCCTCTCGATTCGAGTGGTTCTCCATCGCCGCCAGCGAGGCCCCGGAAAAGGAGGAATCAGCCACGACCTTGCCGTCCGGATCGATCACGGTGATTCGATAGGGCGCGCCCACCGCCAGAGAGTCGACAACCTCATCCAGAGCCGGGTCTTGCGGGTCGAGCAAGCGGCTCAGCATCCCCACTTCAAACTGCAGCCGTTCCAGTACCACCTGCCGGTAGGATTCGGTCAAAGTCGAGCTGGTCCAAGCTGCGAAGACCCCTAGAAGGGTTGCCAAAATCACCAGAAAAGCTGCGAACACCCTCCAGCGTAAAGACATAGGGCTTACCGTCGTCAGGGAACTCGTCGGGACGCAAAGGAATATAGTGGAAGGAGTTCCATAGGTCCAAGGGGCCGGGCCCATGGGTCACGTGGGTCCGAGGGTTTCCGACGCTTCGAACTTGTCGTTTCTCCGTGTCGCACGTGTTCCTTCGCGTTGTTCGTCGATCCTCGCGTCCAACTGACTCGAGGCAAGCGCGAAGCGAGACCGCCCGAACGCAGACTGAGGTCCGCTCGAGATCCAAAATTGCCTGTGGTCGGGAGAGGAGCCGGGATCGGGCGCAGGATCGGCTAGAGCTGAAAATCCTGGTCCAGAAAATCGCCCAGATCCTCTTCGGAAAAGGCTTTGCGGGCGGAGCGGTCGAGACTGGCCACGTGAAAGAGGGCATCGCCTTTGTGGACGAGAGGCAGCTTCAGGCAACCGATGACCACTCCCGCTCCGGTCGAAAGAACTTCAACTTCGTTCTCGCCGAAGGGATCTGCGATGGCTCCCAGCACGGAGCGCTTCGTGACCACCGAGCCCAAACGCGTCTTGGTGTTGAGAATACCGCTGATCGGCGCCCGAACCCAGGTGCTCGAACGAGCTTGGAAGCAGGTCGGGCACTTTCCCCTGGCGGGCGGCAACATTCCAATGGAACGCATCACCGATAGAATGCCGCGCAGACCCGTACGAACCGCCGATTCACTGAAACGCAAAGCCTCGCCTGCTTCGTAAACGAGCAACGGGACGCCCAATTCAGAGACGGCTTTGCGCAAAGACCCGGGCCGCGGCTTGGAGTCCAGGACGACGGGCGCCCCAAACGCCAGGGCGAGATCCAAAACATTGGACTCCTCGAAATCGACCCTCAGTTGAGGCAGATTGCTTCGGTGATTGGACCCCGTGTGGAGGTCGATCCCATGGGTGCAGTGACGCACCACTTCCGTCATGAAAAGGTTGGCCAGCCGCGAGGTCAGAGACCCTTCCATCCCGCCCGGAAAATGGCGATTCAAGTCTCTGCGGTCGGGAAGGTAACGGGAGTGATGAAGGAGGCCGTAAACGTTGACCACCGGGATGGCGATCAGGACTCCGCGAAGCCTGCGCAGAGCTTTGCTCCGGAGCAGACGACGAATGATCTCGACGCCCACGATTTCGTCCCCGTGGACCGCAGCACAGACAAACAAGCGTGGGCCCGAGCGCTTTCCGCTCACCACCTGGACGGGCAATGTCGCCTCGGTATGTGTATAGAGGCGAGCCACCGGAATATTGATGGTCTCAGTGACTCCGCGCCCGATTTCGATCCCCCCGATTCTGAGGGGTTTCTTCGTCATCCCTGGCCCCGAGTCTTGGTGCGGCCGGGTCGGGCGTTCTTCTCCAGGAACTCGATCACCATCCCCGCCACGTCCTTCTTGGTCGCTTTTTCTATGCCTTCCAAACCGGGAGACGAGTTCACTTCCATGACAAGCGGGCCCCGTTCCGATCGCAACAAGTCGACTCCAGCCAGGTTGAGACCCATGATACTGGCCGCTCTGACGGCCGTCGAACGCTCTTCCGGCGTGATCCGAACCAGACGGGCCGAGCCTCCCCGATGCAGGTTCGAACGGAATTCCCCCTCTTTGCCGGAGCGTTTCATGGCCGCCACGACCCGTCCCCCGACCACCAGGCAACGAAGGTCCGAGCCGCCGGCCTCGGAGATGAACTCCTGCACCAATATGTTGGCTTTGAGCCCGCGGAAAGCCTCGATCACGCTTTCGGCCGCCTTGCGCGTTTCGCCCAGCACGACGCCGATGCCTTGAGTCCCCTCCAGCAGTTTGACCACCAGCGGAGCCCCCCCGACCAACTCGACCAGGTCGTGCGTGAAGCGCGTCGAATTCGCGAATCCGGTGACGGGAAGGCCGATCCCCTTCCGGGCCAGGAGCTGCAGGCTTCGCAACTTGTCGCGAGATCGGCTGATGGCCACCGACTCGTTGAGGGAATAAACGTGCATCATCTCGAACTGGCGCACCACCGCCGTCCCGTAGAACGTGATGGACGCTCCGATCCGAGGAATCACGGCGTCGAGGTGACCCACCTGCTTTCCCTTGTAATGAATGGTCGGCTGGTGCGAGGTGATGTTCATGTAACAGAGTAGCGGGTCGATGACCCGCACCGTGTGCCCTCGGGAGCGTCCCGCTTCCACCAACCGCCGAGTCGAATAGAGCGACGTGTCACGAGAGAGAACCGCAATCTTCATGGCTTCCTTTTCCACCTCAGGACTGCCCGGAGACCGAATAGAGCCGGGCCGGATCGCGAATCCGTCCCGCACAGTAGGAACGCGCAGGGTCGACCACACAACGCTTCGCCAGGGCCCGCCTGCCCAGCAACATCCGAAATCGCAGATTGGAGCGTCTGGTCAACGAGATCTCGATCGGCCAGCGCACTCCGCTTATCTCGACCTCAGAGCTAATGAAATATCGCATCTCCGCATGCCCACCGGAGTCGGTCACTTTACGCCGATCGATCACCTCGGCGGTGCATTCACAGAGAAGGGCCTCCACTCCCCGCAAAGGATGGAGCTCGAAACGGACCCTGAGGACACCGGAACTGCGGTAGGTCTGAATGCTGCGGGCGTGCAAGGCGGAAGTCCGAGCCCCGGTGTCTACCTTCGCCTTGATCGCCGGCATCCCGAGTTCCGGGAGCGCCACCCACTCCCGCCATCCCAAGGTCAGTTTTGCTTCAGCCTGGTTCATCCCGTCTAAACCCGGCAGATGGTAGCACAGGGAAATCCACTCGGGAGCAACGGGGCCCTCGGGGCGTCGGGCCGAACCTCAACCAGCGATCACTTCGGAAAGGCTATGCAGACGGGAGCGGCAAGGTCGAGCAAAGTGAAGCTCTGTGCACTCTCTGCAACCCGCGTTGAAACTCTCCCTGAAGGGGATGACCGGAGGCAAGCATTGGAGGCGGGAACAACCCAAAAACAATTCAGGGATCCGCCGGCCAGGAGCCTTGCAGCGGAATCGTCACTCTCGGATCAGACCGGCACCGGGTAGAGTGACCACGCTACGAGGCTCTGGCCTTCGGGGCGGACCCCTGAAAATCGCGGTCCACGACCAGCTCCGGATGGCGAAGTCTGAAACTCTCCGCCACGTGGCAGTTCCAACAGACTGCTTGCGCCTCGGCCAAAAGTTCCGGAATTCGTTCCGGTTCGAGTTCCTTCCACGCCAGGATGCGTCCCTCCCCGACCAGCAGGGCGGGCCTGTGATCATGCCACTGAAGAGCATCGAAGCTCTTGCGGCAAAAAACACATTCCTTGCCCGCGTACCAACCGGCCAGGATGTTCCGCACAAGGCATTCCGTGGGGGCTCGCTCGATTTGGCTGAGGCATTCCTGCCCGCAGTCTCTTTTCTCTGGCCACCGAGTGCACTCCGCCAAGCGGAATTGCCTGGCGCCCCGCAGAGCACTCGCGGCGGCGTGGACCGCATCAACCTCGACCAAGACTCTCTGTCTGTTCTCCGGGCATGTCACTAAGCGTTCGCCTCTCGACTTGAAGTAGGCGTCGGCCCCGCGAATTGCGGCCCAAATCGCCGCAGCAGCGAGGGGAATCGACATTGCCCAAATGAGAGCTGTGGTCATTGGCTGATTCCAGGACGGCTGGAAGCAATTTCAGTGCCCACCCCGGAGCCCGGATTCCAGGGACAAACCTGAAATCAGACGGGTCAAAAGCCCCGCCCCTGAACCGATGCGGGGCAATTCACTCGCTGAGGGCTTGGGGCTGACCTGCAATAGGTCGCCGGGAATCAAATTGGTTCATCGGCCTGTTGGCCTGCTGCTGCTGTTCGGGATTGGCCTGTTTCTCGGAGCCGCAACGTCTCAATCTCCAGCAGGGCCAATATCGAACATGGTCAATCAACCAAGTGGAGACGGAAGACGGAAGACGGAAGACGGAAGACGAAAGCCATCCCGAATCAATCCGCCAGCGAGCGAAGCACGTAGTGGAGAATTCCGCCGTGACGGTAATAGAGAACTTCGTTGGGGGTGTCGACACGCGCCACCACGGGAAAGGTCTTGGTTTCTCCGGACTCGTCCTCGACCCTCACCTCGAGTTCCTGTCCGGGCTCCAAGCCTTCCTCCAGGCCCAGCAAATCGTAACGCTCCAATCCGGTGAGCCCCAACTTGCTGGCATTCTGGCCGCTGCGGAATTGAACCGGCAGGACTCCCATGCCGATCAGGTTGCTGCGATGGATGCGCTCGAAACTATCGGCCAGCACGACGCGCACTCCGAGCAGCCGAGTCCCCTTGGCGGCCCAGTCGCGCGAAGAACCCGAGCCGTATTCCTTGCCCGCGATGACGATCAAAGGAATCTTTTCGGCGATGTACGACATGGCGGCGTCGTAGATGAAGACCGGTTCGGGAGAATCCGGCAGGCGGGTGTAACCTCCTTCGACTCCGGGCACGAGCAGATTGCGAAGCCGGATGTTGCCGAAGGTGCCGCGCATCATCACCTCGTGATTGCCGCGCCTGGAACCGAAGGAATTGAAGTCGCGCGGTTCCACCCCGTGGTCGATCAAATAACGGCCCGCGGGGCTGTCGACGGGGATCGCACCCGCCGGTGAAATGTGGTCGGTGGTGACCGAGTCGCCGAGCAAGGCCAGCACCTTCATACCTACGATGTTGCCCACTCCGGGAGGCTGCGCGGGCATCTTCTCGAAGAACGGAGGGTTCTTGATGTAGGTGGATTCTGCCTCCCAGGTGTAGCGATTCCCTTGAGGGACGGGCAGTTGCCGCCACCGCTTGTCGCCGTGAAAGACATCCGAGTACTTGGAAGCGAACATCTCCCTCTTGATGCTGCCTCGGACTGTTTCGGTGATTTCGTCCTGCGACGGCCAGAGGTCTTTCAGAAAGACGGGGCTCCCGTCGCTGCCCCGCCCCAACGGCTCTTTGTAGAGGTCGATGTCCATCCGGCCCGCCAGGGCATAGGCCACCACCAACGGCGGTGACGCCAGATAGTTTGCCCGACAATGCGGATTGATGCGACCTTCGAAGTTTCGATTCCCCGAGAGGACCGAGCATGCCACCAGGTCGTTGTCGTGGATGGCCTTGGCGATCTCCTCGGGCAATGGTCCGCTGTTGCCGATGCAAGTGGTGCAGCCGAAACCAACAAGATTGAAGCCCAGCTGATCCAGATAGGGCGTCAGACCCGCCTCATCGAGGTACTCCGTGACCACTTGCGAACCGGGCGCCAGACTGGTCTTGACCCAGGGATGGCGCCGAAGTCCCTTCTCCACCGCCTTCTTGGCCAGGAGGCCCGCCGCCACCATCACCGAGGGGTTGGATGTGTTGGTGCAGCTCGTGATCGCCGCGATGACCACCGAGCCGTGGGTCAGCTCGAACTCCTCCTGCTCCCCCGTGGCTTCGGCCACTCTGCGCACTTTGACCTGAGGCGGAGCCGCCATCACCGATACACTCTCTCCGCCTCCTTGCAGGCCCACCAAGTCCGATTTGGGTTTGGTGAGAGAGGAAAGAGCCTCTTCGAAAGCCTCTTTGGAGCGGGCCAGCGAGATCCGGTCCTGAGGACGCTTGGGTCCGGCCAAACTCGGCTCGACGCTCTCCAAGTCGAGCTCAAGGGTGTCGGAGTAGTCGGCTTCGGGGCTGTCCGGGGTAAGAAAGAGCCCCTGAGCGGCCGCATAGGCTTCCACAAGTTGCACACGGCTCTCTTCTCGCGCCGTGAATCTCAGGTAGTTGAGCGTCTCTCCGTCTATCGGGAAGATGGCGCAGGTCGCGCCGTATTCGGGCGACATGTTGCCCAAGGTGGCTCGGTCGGCCAGGGAGAGATTGCCCACTCCCGGCCCGTAGAATTCGACGAACTTGGCGACCACTCCCCTGTTGCGCAGCATCTCGGTTATGGTCAAGACCAAGTCGGTCGCCGTCGCACCTTCCCGAAGACTTCCCTGCAGTTTGAATCCGACCACCTGGGGGATCAGCAAACTGATGGGCTGACCCAACATCGCGGCTTCGGCCTCGATACCGCCCACACCCCAGCCCAGCACACCCAGCCCGTTGATCATCGTGGTGTGGCTGTCGGTCCCCACCAGAGTATCCGGGTAGGCGTAACGTTGCCCGTCGACCGAACGATCGAAGACCACGCGGCCCAGGTATTCGAGATTGACCTGATGGACGATGCCGGTTCCCGGCGGGACCACCTTGAAGTTGTCGAAGGCCCCTTGGCCCCAGCGCAAAAACTCGTAGCGCTCGCGGTTTCTTTCGAACTCCCTCTGCAGGTTGATCTGCAGGGCGGTTTGGGTGCCGAAAGAATCGACTTGAACGGAATGATCGATCACCAGCTCCACGGGTACCAGGGGATTGATCTTGTCCGGGTCCCCCTCCATTTCGGCCATCGCCTCGCGCATCGCGGCCAGATCCACCACGGCCGGGACTCCCGTGAAATCCTGCAAAACCACTCGCGACGGTGTGAAGGAAATCTCGCGATCGGGCTCGGCGGCAGGATCCCAGTCGAGCAGGGCTTTGATGTCGTCGGAAACGACACCTTGCCCGTCCTCGAAGCGAAGCAGGTTCTCGAGCAGAATCCGGAGCGAGAAGGGCAGTCTGCTCACGCTTCCCACCCCCAGCTCCTCGAGCTTGGGCAAACTGAAGTACTTGTAGGTTCGACCGCCCACGTCGAGGTCCGAGAGCGTCGTAAAGGTATCCTTGCTGTTCATTCCATTCTCCCGATCGGGTCGTACGACCCGGACTATTCACTTCGCATGCCGGCCTGCGGCAGCAATCGCGTGATTGCGGCAGTATCCCGAGCCGGAGCTCGCAGCAACCGCCACTTAAAAAATACTGTTTCGGCTGAGCCTAGAGCAAACCCACAGTGACCCGAGCATCCGTGGCACGAGCATCCCTGCTCGTGATTCTCTTCCCCGACCTCCGTGACCCGAGCATTCCTGCTCGTGATTCTTCTTCCGGTCGCGACCGTCGCGCCACGGGAACAGCGCGCGATTTGATAAGATTTCCCGCTCATGGCCAGCAAAGTCACGCTGATCCGGGGCGACGGGATCGGCCCCGAAGTCACAGGCGCAGCGATTCGCATCATCGAAGCGGCGGGCGCCAAAATCCAATGGGAACCCGTCGAAGCGGGCATAGAGTACATCGGAAAGTACGGCAAACCTCTGCCCGACTATGTTCTGGATTCGATTCGAGCCAACGGCGTAGCCTTCAAAGGGCCCCTCACCACCATCGTGGCCAAGGGCTTCGGCAGCGTCAACGTCGAGATTCGAAAGCGTCTCGACCTCTACGCCAACTTGCGGCCCGTCAAGAACGTCCCCGGCATCCGTTCGCGCTTTCAAGACGTCGATCTGGTCGTGGTTCGAGAAAACACCGAGGACCTCTATTCGGGTCTGGAGCATACGGTCGCCCCGGGAGTCACCCAGAGCCTCAAGATCATCACCAAGGAAGCCTCGGAGCGGATCGCCCGCTTCGCCTTCGACTACGCCACAAAGCACCGCCGCCGCAAGGTCAGCGCGGTCCACAAAGCGAACATCATGAAGGTCAGCGACGGGCTCTTTCTGGCCAGCTGT
>JBFGHF010000002.1:0-22191 GCA_041578355.1 Acidobacteriota bacterium | reverse complement strand
GAAGTTCTGCTCGGAGACCTTCTTTTGAATCGAAGACAGTATTGTGGACCAGAGCTGCATAGCACCTTCTCAGCAGGAGCTGGATTACTGGTGTATTTGTTCAGTCGGAAAGGAACCCGGTCGACCCGAGACCGGTCGGAGCCCGCCGAATTTTCCACAGCACTTTCCACAGGTTGTGGAAACTGGAACCGCATCCCCTCGCGGGGCTATTTCAAAAATGCGGGGATAACCCTACCACGAGCCCCTTGTGGCTTTCAATGAATTTAAAGGAAAAAAACTTCGGGGCATTCCGCCCCTTCTTTTTGGCGCTTCAAAACGCCTTTCCGAAAGGTGTTTAGAGGTGATTCAGTGACAGTCGGCATGAGATTGTGAAGTGCTTTTCGGGGATCTCGTTCAAATCTCGCGGCCTTGGGGCCAGAGTGGCGAAGCGGAGCCTGGGGAGCCGATTCCGTTATCCGATATTTCGGGCGTTTTGGGTGAATTCTGGTCCGCGATCAGACACCCGCTCACGCTCTTCGGACGGCTCCGCCGGGCCGGGGGAAGGGACTCGTCGCCGCTACGAATTGATCAGTTCCTTGAGGTCTTTTCCGGGCTTGAAATAGGGCACTTTCTTGGCCGGAACATAGACCTTCTCTCCGGTCTTGGGATTGCGGCCCTGGCGGGCGGCCCGTTCCCGCAGCCGGAAGCTCCCGAATCCCCTCAGTTCGACTTTCTCCCCCGATTTGAGGGAGTCGATGACGCTGTCGAGAACGGTTTGGACGATCACCTCGGCGTCCTTCTTGCTGAGATCCGAGTTCTTTGCCACCTCCTCCACCAACTCAGCTTTCGTCATTCTGCTCTCCTTTGGCTTTTTCAGCTTTCTTCTTCAGCTGCCCGAGCTGCTCTCCCGCGATGTCCCCGATCGACGTCGTGGCCACCTCGGGGGTGTAGGCCCAAGCGGCCTCGCGCTCCGAGCCCTCCTTGAGCGCCCGCAGTGAGAGCCCGATTTTGCGTTCCAGCAAGTTGAGCTTGATGATCTTGAAATCCAACTCCTGGCCCACTTCGAAGTGGTCTTCGGGATTGTCGATGCGCCTTTCGTCCAACTCCGAAACATGGCAAAGTCCCTCGATCCCTTCCGAGACCTCGACGAAGGCTCCGAAACTGGCCAATCGGACGATCTTGCCCTTGACCACGTCGCCGATCTGCTGCTGGGAGAAGAACTCCTCCCAACTGTCCGGCTCGAGCTGCTTGATGCCCAGCGAGAGCCGCTGGTTTTCCGCGTCGACGTTGAGAACCACGGCGTTTACCTCATCCCCCTTGGTCAACACCTCGGAAGGATGCTTGATCTTTTTCGTCCAGCTCAGATCCGAAACGTGGACCAGGCCGTCGACACCCTCCTCGACCTCGATGAAGGCCCCGAAGTCGGTCAGGTTTCGCACCGTTCCGGTGACGATCGAATTGATCGCGTACCTCTCTTCGATCAGGTCCCAGGGGTTGGGTTCCATCTGCTTCATGCCGAGCGAGATTCGGCGCCCTTCGGGATCGACGTCGAGCACTTGGGCCTCGACCATGTCTCCCACCTTGAGAATCTTGGAGGGGTGCTTGATCCGCTTGTTCCAGGTCATCTCGGAGATGTGGATCAGCCCCTCCACACCTTCTTGAAGTTCGACGAAAGCCCCGTAATCGGTGAGGCTGACGACCTTGGCATCCACCTGCGTGTCGGGCGGGAACTTCTCGGCCACCTGAGACCAGGGGTCGTCCCCCAGTTGTTTGTAGCCCAGCGAGACTTTTTCCTCGAGGCGATCGAATTTGAGGACCTTGACGGTGATCTCGTCCCCCACGTTGAAGAGGTCCGAGGGATGATTGACCCGGCCCCAGGACATGTCGGTGATGTGGAGCAGGCCGTCGATGCCGCCCAGATCCACAAAGGCGCCGTAATCGGTGATGTTTTTGACCACGCCCGAAACCACCAGGCCTTCTTCCAGGTTCTTGAGGGTTTCCTCTTTCTGCTTGTAGTACTCCTCTTCCAGAACCGCCTTGCGCGAGAGCACGATGTTGCCGCGCCGCTTGTTCACCTTGATCACCCTCATCCGCAGGTCGACGCCGCGCAGGCTGTCCAGATTGCGGACGGGATGAAGATCGACCTGGGAACCGGGGAGGAAGGCGCGGACACCGATATCGACTGCCAGCCCTCCCTTGATGCGCTCGATCACGCGGCCGGTCACGATCGACTGCTCTTGGTAAGCCTTCTCGATCGTGTCCCAGATCTTCATCCGCTCGGCTTTCTCATGGGAGAGAACGATGTAGCCGTCCTTGTCTTCGGTGCTCTCCAACAGCACCTCGATCGTGTCGCCGGGCTTGACCCCGACGCCGCCCGTCTCGTCGCGAAACTCGGAAATCGGAATCAGGCCCTCCGACTTGAATCCGACGTCTACCACGGCACCGACGTCGGTGACCTTGAGGACTTTGCCTTCCACCACTTCCCCTTCCGAAATGTTCCGGAAGCTGGTGTCGTAGGCCTCCATCAAGCTGGCTTGACTCACTTCGCTGGCGTCGTCAATCAACGGGGGTGCGATCTCTTGAACCCCCGAGGTTGTGGGACTCTTTTCGGCGGCAGGCTTTTTGGCGCCGCCCTTCTCTTTGTCTGCGGTTACCGACATATTGAATCTGACCTCCAAATCAAACTCGGGAACTCCAGCTCCAAGACGCTGGATTCCGTGCGAGAGAATCTCTCTGGCGCCACCCCCTCAGCCGCCTTGGCCGAACGGACAGAAACCTTCTCTGTATAGTTGGACCGGAAAGAAGAAAAGTGGCAATTAGAGAGAATCCTGACTTCGAAATTTCGAAGCCCCGTTTATACTCTTTCCCGGGACCGTTTGTCAAGGCGTAGCGGGGCTTTCCGGGTTGGAACGCTCGACCGCCAGAGGCCCTTTTTGGTAAACTGATGGCTTTGCCGGCGACGCCGGAGCCGCGTGTGTCGGTTCCGATCGGTGCTCCAGGAGATCATGACCCAGGAGTGGCGTCGGCTGGTTCCACTTGAGAATCTCTGAATTTCAACAAGGACGGGAATCGTAATGAAAAGCGGCATTCATCCCGATTATTACAAGGTCAGCGTTCACTGCGCCTGCGGAACTGAGTGGGAGACCCGCTCCACCAGCCCGGACGAGATCCGTCTCGAGATCTGCTCCAGCTGCCATCCCTTCTACACCGGAAAACAGAAGCTGGTGGACACGGCGGGCCGGGTCGAGCGCTTCCAGAAGAAGTACGGCCAGCTCAAGAGCTGAGGTCGGGCCGGACACCATGTTCGAGAAGCTGCGCGAAATCGAGCTCCGCTACGAGGAGCTCTCCCAGATGCTGGGCGATCCCGAGGTGCTGGGCTCGCCGGATCGGCTGCAGAAGACTGCCAAGGCTCACGCCGACCTGCAGCAGATCGCCGAGGAGTATCGGCTCCACCGTTCCATCGAGCAGCAGATCGGCCAGGTCCGGGAGCTGCTCGAGGAGGAAACCGATTCGGAACTGGAGGAGATGGCGCGTCAGGAGCTCGCCACCTTGGAAGAGCGGGAAATCGAGTCGCGCGATCGCCTCAGGCATCTGCTGCTTCCCAAGGACCCCCACGACGAAAAGAACATCATCCTGGAGATCCGGGCAGGCACGGGAGGGGACGAAGCCACCCTCTTCGCCCAGGAGATCTTTCGGATGTACGCTCGCTACGCCGAGGCCGAAGGCTGGAAGACGGAGATCCTCAATTCCACCGAATCGTCGGTGGGCGGCTACAAGGAAGTCATCGCCTCCATCGAAGGAAAAGGGGCCTACAGCCGCCTCAAGTACGAAAGCGGCGTGCATCGCGTTCAACGCGTGCCGGAAACCGAAACCCAAGGCCGGGTGCACACCTCGGCCGTGACCGTCGCGGTTTTGCCGGAGGCGGACGAGGTGGACATCGAGCTGGACCCCAAAGACCTTCGCATCGACCGCTTCTGTTCCTCGGGTCCCGGCGGCCAATCGGTCAACACCACCTATTCGGCGGTTCGAATCACTCACATTCCCAGCGGGGAAGTCGTCACCTGTCAGGACGAAAAGTCCCAGATCAAGAACAGAGCCAAAGCCCTCAAGGTGCTGCGCTCCCGCCTCTTCGACAAGGCCCAGCAGGAGCAGCTCGATGAGATCGCCGAAAACCGCAAGGCGATGGTGGGGTCGGGGGACCGCAGCGAGAAGATCCGCACCTACAACTTCCCGCAGAACCGGGTCACCGATCACCGCATCGGCCTCACCCTGCACCGCCTCGAGTCGGTCCTGGCGGGCGCGATCGACCCCTTCATCGAAGCCCTCGTCACCCACTTCCAGGCCGAACTGCTCAAGAACCAGGAAGTGTTTTGAGCTCCCCGGTCCCCGCTACCCGGCCAGATCCGAACTCGCCGCCCTTGCCCCGAGGTCGATGATGAGGCTCGGGGAGGCGCTTCGCAAAGGCGCCCGCTACCTCAAAGATCATCGGATCCCCAATCCCCGCCTCGACGCGGAATTGATGCTGGCCTCGACGTTGGGACGCGCGCGGACCTTCGTTCTGGCACACCCGGAGGCGGAGCTCACTCCCGCTCAGGAGGCCCGCTTCCGGTCCTGGCTGGCGAGACGGGCAGAGCACTACCCGCTCCAGTACCTGCGCGGCGTCCAGGAGTTCTACGGACGCGAATTCCTCGTCACACCCGATGTGCTGATCCCGCGTCCCGAAACCGAGTTGCTGGTGGAGACCGCGCTCGAACTGGCGGCGGGAATGCGCGGGGATACACTGCAGGTCTGCGACGTGGGGACGGGCTCGGGCTGCATCGCCATCACCCTGGCTTTGGAGGATCCGCGGATTGGCGTGGTGGCCATCGATCTCTCAGGCCGCGCCCTCCAGGTAGCACGGCGCAACGCTGGACGGCTCGAGTGCGATTCCGTCGCTTTCCTCCATTGCGACGTGCTGACGGGACTCCGCTCGCGACCCCGTTTCGACTTCTTGATCAGCAACCCTCCCTACGTCAGTCGAAAGGACCGCGGCGTCCTCGATCCCGCCGTCGAGCGCCACGAGCCCCACCAGGCGCTCTTCGCGGGCGACGACGGCCTGGCCTTTTACAAGAAGCTCTTCGATCAGGCGGGCCGCGTCCTCCGCCCCGGCGCCCCCCTGATCCTCGAAGTGGGCTACGGCCTCAGAGACGAGGTCGCGGCCCTCGCCCGAGGCACCGGCTGGAGCTGCCAAGCGGTCCACGACGACCTCGCCGGCATCCCCCGCTGCGCCGTTTTCGAAGCACCCTAGCAGCCGTGGTATTCTGACAATTCTCGAAAGGCAGCCAATCATGAGCGACTGTATCTTCTGCAAAATCGCGCGCGGTGAGATGAATTCGGAGATCGTCTGGGAAGACGACCAGGCGCTGGCCTTTCGGGACATCAATCCCCAGGCGCCGAGCCACATCCTGATCATCCCCCGCAAGCACATCTCCTCGCTCAAGGACGCCAAGCCGGAAGATGAGGCGGTTTTGGGCCGGCTGATGCTGGCCGCCTCCGAAGTGGCCAAAAGCGAGGGAATCGGTGACGCCTTCCGGGTCGTCGTCAATAGCGGCGCGGCCGCCGGGCAAAGCGTCTTTCACATTCACTTGCACCTGTTGGGCGGGCGCCGCCTGGGCTGGCCGCCGGGGTAGCCCGGCAGCGGTCGGTGCATGCGACTTCCCTTCGTGCGCGTTCCCAATCCGGGAACGCCCAACACGCAATCCCGAACGCGGATCATCGAGCACGGAACGGTCCAGGGACCAGTCCTCTTGTCGTTGAACTCTCCCCGGCGCCTCCCGTATAGTTTCTAGTTCGATCCCGAAACGAGGGCCGACCGACTTTTCGTGGAAATTCCCCATTGACAGAGGACAGTTGATCAGTGGAAGAGACAGTTCGAAAAATACTTGAAGCCATCGGCGAGAACCCCGACAGAGACGGGTTGCAGAACACCCCCGAGCGCGTGGTTCGCGCCATTCAGTATCTGACCAAGGGGTACAGGGACAGCGTCGAAAAGATCCTCAACGGCGCCCTCTTCGACGTCGACTACGACGAGATGGTGATCGTCAAGGACATCGAGATCTACAGTCTCTGCGAGCACCACCTCTTGCCCTTCTTCGGAAAGTGCCACGTCGGCTACATCCCCTCCCACAAAGTGATCGGGCTGAGCAAGATCCCTCGATTGGTCGACATGTTCGCTCGCCGCCTGCAGGTGCAGGAACGGCTCACCCAGCAGATCGCCGAGACCGTTCAGAAAGCAACCGAGCCCCGAGGCGTGGCCGTCGTCATCGAAGCGCAACATCTGTGTATGATGATGAGAGGCGTGGAAAAACAGAACACCAAGATGACCACTTCCGCCATGCTGGGCCGTTTTCGCAAGGACGAACGGTCGCGATCGGAATTCTTGAGTCTGGTGGGGCTGCATCGCGCATGAACGGTCCTGATCGCCGCATGAGCCGAATCTTGATCCTGACTTCCCTGCTGATGGTTTCGGCTGTCCAGGGACAGATTCCTCCCCAGGAGCCCGAGCCGCAACAACCGGAACAAGAAGTGGCGGACCAGCCGATCCGGGTCGACGTCAACTTGGTCCGGCTGCGCTTTACGGTTCGCGGCCAGGACGGCCGCTACGTCAACGATCTGCAACGCGACGACTTCCGCGTGGTGGAAAACGGCGCCGCCCAGGAGCTGGTTCTCTTCGAGCCGCCGCGCAACGTCCGAGCCCGTTCGGGAGCCCTTTGGCTCAGCTTCCTTCTCGACGTCAGCGGCAGCACCTATGCGACCCGGGCCGAAGAGATCGTGGCGGCCCAGACCTTTTTCGACAACATCACAGACGCCACGCGCATCGGGATCTTCGGCTTCACCGATTCCCTGATCCCCTTTCAGGACTACACGTCCAACCGGGAGCTGGCTTTGAAGGCGTTCGGCGAGGCGCGCCGCCATTTGGGGCGAACCGCGATTTACGACTCCCTCAACTCGCTGATGGCCCGCCAATCCTCTCCTTCCGGCGACGGGGTGGAGAAGGCTATCATCCTTCTCTCGGACGGTTTGGACGACGGATACCGGCTGGCTACCGCCACGGCCAGCCGGGCCCGCACGCTGGGATTCAAGATCTACACCATCCTGGTTCCTTCGGCGGCCCAAATCTACATCGCCTCCAACGCCTCCCCGTCTGCCAATCCCGGCGACGGCGAAGAGCAGCGGAAGAAGCAGGCCGCCTTCGCCTCTCTCTCCTCATTGACGGGAGGATTGCACTTCGGAGGGTTCGAGGCGATCCTCGACTTTGACGACACTCTGGGGCGCATCAACGATCATCTGTTCGGAAATCTCTACACCTTGGGCTACTATTCGGATCGTCCTCCGCGCGCCAATTCTCCCCGGCGTATCACCGTCCGCGCGAGCGATGCGTCGTTGACCGTTTCCTCGCCCTTCAAGAAGATCCCGCGCGAACTGGAGCTCAAACGGGACTACATCGCGGCCCTCTTCGACGACCGGGCGTTGAGCTCCTTTTCGGGGCGGTCGGCCTTTCGCGAAATCGGCGCTCACATCGCGGTCCTTTCGCCCCGGGGAGAGGGAGATTTGAGGGGCATCCCCTTTCGCATCAATATCAGCCCCTACACGTTCCAGAAGTCCGATAGGCAGGGGGTGAGGACCCAGTTGGGCATCATCGGCGTTCTGGTCGACGGAGAGGGGAAGGAGGCCGTCCGTTTGCGTGAGATCTTCCGGGTCGACCTGGGCCCCAAAGAGATTCGAAACGGCCGGGGAATCGTCTACACCAACGAGCTGAGGGCCCCGCCGGGGACCTACGAGCTCCGCGTCGCCCTCCTCGAGCTCGCCACCTGGCGGCTGACCTCGTTCGAACGGCCGGTTTTCATCCCTTCGCGCTAGGGGGAGAGGCTTACCGCTGGTCGCTTACCGCTCGCCGCATAGCGCCGGCCGCTGGCTGCTGAAGAATGTGGCGCGGCTGGCATGAAACCACCCGTCCTGGCGAAGAAGCCTACCAGCTCTCGACCACCTCGCGGCAATGCTGTTGGATCCGATCCATTTCGGCCTGGTACTTCTCGATCCAAGCTTCGCGATCGGCGTCGGCGGGGATCTCTAGCGGTTTGCCGATTTTGATGAGGGCGCGGGTGAAGGGCTTGGGGATGCGGAAGCCGTCCCAGCTCTTCATTCTCCAGTATCGCTGCGGCTCGATGTGGAAGCAGAGCAGCGGCAGCCCGGTCTTCGCCGCCAGCACCACCGGGCCCCCCTTGACCTTGTAGCGCGGCCCGCGCGGTCCGTCGATGGTGAAGGCCACCGTTCGCCCCTCCGCGAGGCACTTCTTCATCTCCAGCAGCGCCGCCACGGGTCGCTGGCTGCTCGAGCCGCGCACGGGCAGATAGCCGAACAGGCGGATGACGCCGGCGATGTATTCGCCGTCGCGGTGACGGCTGGTCATCACAGCGATGCGGCGGAACCGAAAGACATAGGTGCCCAGGAAGATCTGGTTGTGCCAGAAAGAAAGAATGACCGGCCCACCTTGGCGCGACGCTCCTGGGTCGTGATTCCGTGATCGAGTTGTGGTTTTTTTCTCGCCACGCTCGGTCGATTCGAAGCGGTCCCAATCCTGGTAACGGTAACGCACCGTCAGATTGATCGCCCAAGCGAAGATGGAAATGAACACGGCGGCCAGGAAGAACCAGATCCGGTCGAAGCGGCTGGGGGGAGTGTCGGATTTCACGCCAAAGTCCCGAGCAGGGTTGTGAGGGTTGTGGAAAGGGATGTGAAGAGGCGCCCCGACGAAGGTGACACACCCGCCGCAGGAAGAGGCGCTGAATTTCGGGCTTGCAGGCTTCTTGTTACCCGTTCCGAGATGGTGATTCTCGATTCAGGCTTACCTGGACCGCGTACAAATCGAGCCAAAAGGGAACCTCGAATCTTCGACATCGAATCCTCAGTACGGAATCGGGAAAACGAAACTCCCCAACTCTCCCAACCCGGGCAGGCGGCCTTCCCATGACCGCCCTTGGGGATGTTTTTGAAGCGGTGGGCTTTCCCACCCGTTCATTTTTTCAGACCCCGGCCATTATAATGAGGCGTCGAATGCCGGAAAACACACTCTTCACTTACCGCACCCGTGCTAAGGAAAAGAATCTTTTGAACCCGGGGAGCTCGGCTTGGCGCCGCGCCGAGACGATCACCATCGATCGCGATTGGCAGGGGCAGCCCCTGATGCGCCAGAAGGGCTTGGCCTGGAGCAACCTGACCCGCGTCTCTTCGCTTTGGAACTCTCAGACCCTCTTCTTCTATTTCGAGTGTTGGTACGACCAGCTCAATCTGAACCCGTCCGAACCGTCGGGGCGGCCGCAACGCGGACTTTGGGAAACCGATGTGGTCGAGATGTTTCTCAAGCCCAAATCTTGCGAAGACTATTTCGAAATCGAGGTCAGTCCCCTCGGCCAATGGCTGGATGCACACGTGCGAGAGCCGCGTCTTGACGTCGACTTCCATTGGGACTCCGGCGTGCGGCTCGAGACGCGGATTTCCCATCAAGAGAAGATCTGGCGGGTGGTGGCAGCGCTGCCCTTCCAGCCGTTGGTGGAAGCCAGCCAACTCGAGTCGGCTCCGGTGGTGGGAGACGGATGGAGGCTCAACCTCTATCGGGTGGCCGGGGAAGAGCCAGGCCGCGAATTCTTGGCTTGGCGCCCCACTTTCACCCAGGTGCCCGACTTTCACATCTTCTCGGCTTTTGGAAACTTGATCTTCCTCAAGGACTGACCGACATGTCGGCTTCGTTTGCAGGCCTGACCATCCGGGAACTGGAAAAGCGTTACGACCGCCCGGGTGTCTTGACCAAACCCAGCACCCTGGCGCGCCTGCGTGAGGACGGCCGGCGCGGCGCCCTGCGGCTCTGCGAGCGCCTGGAGCAGCAGCGTGAGCAGATCTTCCGCCAAAGGCGCCGCCTCCGCAAGTTGCTTCGACTCGAGCGAGAGCTCTGGAGTGGCGGCATGGAGCGGATCGCGGGCGTGGACGAGGCCGGGGTGGGGCCTCTGGCGGGGCCTGTCGTGGCGGCGGCGGTCATCTTCCCGCCTCATACCAGGATCCCCCACGTCGACGATTCCAAGAGCCTCGATCCCGAGCAGCGCGCCGATCTGGCCGAGTCGATCCGGGGGAAGGCGCTCTCGGTCGCCATCGGAGAAGCATCGGTCGAGGAAATCAACGAGCTGAACGTCTATTGGGCGGCTCTGCTGGCGATGCGCCGGGCCGTCTCAAACCTTGCTTCTTCCCCCGAACTTCTGCTCGTCGACGCCCGCCGCATCCCCGATCTCGAGGTGCCCCAGCGCTCGGTGATTCACGGCGACGCCACCCACTTTTCCATCGCCGCCGCCTCGATCATCGCCAAGACGCACCGCGACAATTTGATGTGCGAGATGGACCGGCGCTTCCCCAAATACGGGTTCGCGGGCCATAAGGGCTACAGCACGTCGGAGCATCAGAAGGCGCTGCGCCGCCACGGCCCCTGCCCGATCCACCGGATGTCATACGGCTTCGTTCAGGAACTGACGGGGCAGTACTGCGAGGCCTTCTACGAACTGGCTGGAATCCTCGGGCAGTGCGACGACGCCCAAAGCCTGGCCGTCTTCAACCTCCGGCTGGAAGGCACCCGACATCAATTGTCCGCCAACGAGCTGCGAAAGCTCTCCCATCTCTTCGCCAAAAAGAAGGGCCGTTTGCCGCGGGAACAACAGCTCTCGCTGTTGGAGCAATAGGTCACAACGGAACCCGTTGCACTGCGGAGATGTTCCGCCGCTGACAAAGGCGGCAGCTACCGCTGTTGCTTCGCCGCCGGCACTCCGGGGTTGTCGTTGCCATCCGATCGGCTTTCGCCGGACCCTCCAACGCTTGCCGCTGGGTGTTCAGCCGTTTTCGCCGTCCTCGAACAGATGACCTCAGGCCGCCGAGCGAAGACCGGTGACTGCAGAGCCGGCCTCGACCGGCACCCTCACGCAGAAGGCGTAGCCGATCCAGATGAAGATGATCCCCAGAAACTCGCCGACGTAGAGCCCTTCGACGGCGCCCGCCTTGGCCATCACTCCGCCGATACCCGGCAGCAAGGCTCCGAAAGCGATCAGGGCGTTGCCCAGCGAGCGGTTCCAGCCGTTGGGGACGCGAGAGAAGTACCAGGCGCTCCAGGCGGCCGTCCCGATCAGGAAAATCACCGCGTAGGTGTTGATGAGGGGCGTGAACGCCCGGATCCATTGCCAGCCCAGTACGGCGCCCGAGGGGCGAAAGCTCTCCAGAGCCTGGGTGTTCGCCGGCGACAAGAAGACCAGGACCGAGAAGATGGCGATGAAGGGCAGGGTCAAGGCGGTCAGCAGATGGGCGGTCTTCTTCGTGTAATGGAGGTAGACCGAACCCTGGGCAAGCGGATAGCCTCCCAGTAGCGCTCCGGCGACGTACCAGGCTTTCGTCAAGATCACGGTGTTTCCGAAAAGGGTCACGGCGCCTTCCAAAGCCGTGCCCAAACCATAGGCGAGCACACCCATCGACCACCAGAGATGATGGGTGCCGCCGCGCACCCGGTAACGATTCAGCAAGACCAGGCTGAATATCAGCGAGATCAGGGTGGTCAGCAGGGGAATGTAGTGGACGGTGCTCAACTGCTCGGGCATGACATGAATCCTTCACTCAGGCTGGGTTTTCCACGGCTCGGACCGTGGCCAGGAGTACTTCATTGAAGAAGCGGTCAAGCCGCTGATAGAGCTGCCTCTTGTTGGGTTCGCTCTTGCCGGATTCGCGCTCGGAAGCGAAAGTGACGTCGATGATGGGTGCGCGAAAGAAATTGAAGGCAGCCACGGTTTGGCTCACAGTCATTCCAGTGCCGCGGCAGGCGGCTCCGTATGCGGCGCCCAACTGGCGCGCTTCGTCGAGTACCGTCTCCTCGGTGTGTCCGGCGGCGTAGCGGATGACCAACCCGACAAGCTTGCGTCCGATGGGGCGCATCGCAGCGCGCTGCTCGGGGCTCAGGTCCGGAGGGAACCCGGAGGCTGGCTGAGGCTGACTTTGCGGTCTCTGCAAAATGGCGTCTCGGACCGCGTTTCGGGCCGCGGTCGCCAGCGATCGATCTTCACGCCCCTGGCCCATCTTCTCCAAGAATCCCAACAGATCCGCTTCGAGGAATCGCCGATGCCCGCCGGGTGTCTGGATGTGATGGACGTGCCCTTGATTCGCCCACTCGCGAAGAGTCCGAGGGTGTACACCCAAGAGGTCCGCCGCCTGGGCGATCGTCAGCAGTTTACGGCCGGACACCTTGCACTCCTTTTTTGTCAAGTTTCAGTCGTTTGGATCGGTATCATCATGCGTTAGTTTACAGAATATGGTTTAATATTGCCAGTTAGCCAATCACCTGAGGAGGCCTACTGTGCGAGAACCCAAATCTATCACCGCCCGTCGCCGAAATTCCAAGTCTCTCTGGACCTTCACACTGTTCTTTCTCGGCTTGGCGCAGCTCTGCCAGGGCGCGGAAATCCAGGGAACGGTCACCGACCAGTCGGGAGCCGTCTTGGTGGAAGCGCTGGTCACGCTGCGCGAGATCAGCAGTGAAATCCAAATCGAACAGAAGACGGGTCAAGACGGCCGTTATCGCTTTAACGGGATCGGGCTTGGCTCCTACACGCTGAGCGTCGCAGCCGAGCAGTTCTCCGAAGCGGCCAAAACCGTGGTTCTCAGCTCGCCAGGCCAGAGCGAGGAGGTCGACTTCACCCTTCGGGTCGGGTCGATCGACGCGGAGATCCTGGTTACCGCCAACCGAGGCCGCCGTGACTCTCTTTCGGTGCCTTCTCCCACCCAGGCGCTGCGCGAGGCGAAGCTGGAAGTTCTCAACCCGACCAGCACGGGCGAGGCTTTGACCGACGCCAACGGAGTCACTCCGGCCGGTTCGGGTCCTTATTTGATGCGGCCTCGGCTGAGAGGCTTGGACTCGACTCGATTGTTGATCCTGGTCGACGGTCAGAGGCTCAACCATGCCCGGGTCGCCACTGACCGGGCGGGGATCGAGCCCAGTCTCATCGACCCCGCTTTGATCGACGAGGTCGAAGTGATCGGAGGAACGGGCACTTCGCTGTACGGGTCGGATGCGCTCACCGGCGCCATCAATATCATCACTCGCCGTCCCAAGACTTCCGACAGCCTGCGCGTCAGCGGCGGCTTCGACGGTTTTTTCAGCAGCAACGAGAGGGGGCGTCGGGGCTCCGCCACCATAGGGCTCTCGGGCAGCCGCTTCGCCATGAGCTTTCGTGGATCTCTGGAGCGTTTCGGAGACTACGACGCGGGCAAGGACTTCGCCCGAGACAGCAGCCTAGAATTGCACGAGACCGGTGTGCTGCAGCAGCGCGACACGGTCGACCAATTGGGCTTCAACTTCGGAGCCTTTCCCGATCCCTTCAACCAGCCGTTTCAGCGAACCGACGCGCGCGTACCCAATTCGGCGGCCCATGGAAGCAATCTCTCGTTTCGCGGATTCTACACCCTTTCCGAGCGCCAAACGGTCAACGTCAACTGGGTCCGGCGACGGAATGCGGATATCGGGTTTCCTGATTTCGAGCCCCCCTTCTTCTTTCAGAGGATCTCCATTCCCGCCAGCAATCTGGACAAGGTGTCGGGGGGCTGGCAACTGCGCAATCTCGGCGGTCCTCTCTCCAGTCTCTCGTTGAACGTCTATCATCAGAAGCACCAACGATTGCTTCGAAACCAGTTTCCGGTGCAATTCCCCGCCCCCGACCGGCAAACCTTTTTCCCGATCAATGTTTTTCGCCTCAATATTCTCAGCGACACCGGCCAGAACGTGGAATCGACGGGGGTGGATGCGCAAGCCAACTTTCTGGTCAGTCCTCGCAACGTCTTGACGGCGGGATTCACGCTCTATCAGGACGACAGTCGCGACTCGCGCACGACGCTGAGTCAACTCAATCTGCTGGGCCAGGTGGATCTGGGGAGTCGCGGACCCGAGCCGACTGTCTTTCCCGCACCCCTGCCCTTGGGTCCCCCGGCGATCGATCACCCGGTTCGAGTCCCCGATTCCAGTCTGCGCGACATGGCCTTTTTTCTCCAGGACGAATGGGAAATCAACCGGCTTTTGCGGGTGGTCGGCAGCATTCGCTTCGACCGTTACCGGGCGCGTTCCAAGCCCACCGATAACTACCAGGTGGACCCCCTGATCGTCGGAGCTCAACCGCCGCTCCGGGCCGGCTCGCTGCCCAGCCTGCAAGGAGAGTCCATCTCCCGCAACGCCTTCACCGGCGACATCGGCCTTGTCGTACGGCCGCTGCCCCAGTTCAGCCTGATCGCGCACTACGCGCGAAGCTACCGGCATCCCAACCTCGAGGAACTCTTCTTTGCCGGGCCGGCCACTGTGGGCGTGATCGTCCCCAACCTTCGCGTCGAACCAGAAACCGGCGACAACCTCGACCTGGGATTCAAGTTCAGAACGGGAAGGTTCCGGGGAAGTCTGATCTATTTCGACAACCGATACGACGGCTTCATCTCCACCGAGATCACCGCAGTCGGCAATTCCGGGCCTCTTTCCCAGGCTGTCAACTTCTCGGACGTTCGAATCCGGGGCCTGGAGGGGGATGTCGAAACCTCTTTTCAAAAGGGACATTGGCTGATTTCCCCTTGGGCCCGCTTTTTCTACAACCGAGGGGACATTCAGGAAGGAATCAATCCGCTGACCGGCCGCAGCCTCGCCGCCACGCCTCAGGACAATATCACTCCGTTCCGCTCCAACCTGGGCATACGGTTGTCGGATCGAAGGCAGCGTTATTGGGTCCAATACTCGAACCGCTACCAGGCTGAGGTGGACCGGGTGCCCCAGACGCTTCTGGAGTCTCCTTTCCTGATTGCGCAGGACCTTCTCGGCCTTGAGGGCTTTTCGATTCATCGGCTGGGCTGGGGCGTCAA
Organism: Acidobacteriota bacterium; assembly: GCA_041578355.1. GTDB lineage: Bacteria > Acidobacteriota > UBA6911 > RPQK01 > JANQFM01 > JBFGHF01. The sequence continues at coordinate 7,263 of JBFGHF010000002.1, read as the reverse complement.
CTGGCATCGAGAATCTTTCCGTTGGGGGCTTTCTTTTGCCGTGGAGAACATGAGCGACCGCTTCTACCGGGAACAGTTCGAGTTCGCTCCAGCGCGCGGCCGGACCCTGACAATCGGCTTGCACATCGACACGTTCTAGCCTGGATCGCAGGAGTCGAAAGCGGATTCCCTGGCGGAATCGCCACTGCAGATCGAAAAAATCGGCATGTGGCCGCGTTTTTCTACCTCCCTCGACTTGCGAACGCCTGTGCAATTGGGTTTTACTGTGCTTGCTGTGGAGAGGCAGCAGCGGAGGACAGCTTCCTGGGAGGGCCAAGCTTCCGTCCATCAAAGAGCATTTCGAGGGGTCACTCGGGCGTCTTCGCGGCACCTTCAAACCGAGTGCGTTGGTTTATGCGGGAAGGCCGAGGTGGTCCGGACCGTCAGTACCAGCTGTTATAAGGAAAGAGGAGGACTTTTATGACAAAACAAGAGATGGCTGCCAAACTGGCAAAGAAGACAGGGATCAGTTCGGCCAAGGCCGCTGATGCTCTCAGCGCGATCTTTGAAGCTCGGCCGGGCAAAGGGATCATCGCCGTCGAGTTGGATGCCGGTCGAAAGGTGACCATTCCAGGGTTCGGAACCTTTTCGACACGTACACGCGCCGCTCGGACCGGCAGGAACCCGGCCACCGGCGCCACGATTAAAATTCCCAAAAAGACCTACGTCCATTTTCGCCCCGGCAAGACGCTTCGCGAGCGGGTCGAGAAGTAGTCGGGACGACAAGGTTCAAGCAGCAACGCCGCCCCATCAGGGGCTGGTCTCTCTAGATCCCGGGTCGGGTATCAGATCAGCCACCTGCAAGGCGGCGTTGTCGGTCAGTCAAGGTCTCGGTACAAAGCCCGCAGTTTGCCCCACCAAGTCTGGCGTCGCCACAAGTTCTCGTACGCAGCCGCGGCGAGCTGGCGGGAGTTCTCCACGTCTCCCGGTTCTACGAAAAGACCGAAGAAGACGCGGTCGCGAATGTCGGCGACGCTGCTGGCGGACTGTAGAGATTCGCCGGCCCCAGGCCACGTTTCCGTGATGCGCCTGCAGAAGCTAGCCGGGGTCTCCGCCGCGCGAGGGACTTGCCGGTAGTCCTCCAAGACGGTTCGCACGGCCCGCCAGGCGTGCTCGATCCGCTGGGTGGGGCTCTCCCGGCTGTTCGGGTCGAGCCAGGAGCGGATCAAGCTCAGCCTTTTCAGGGGGCGCCAGAGAAGCGCCCAGAGAAGAAGCAGGAATAGCCAGGGCAGAATCCGCTGAGCTGCTCCCGAAGTCGCACCCGAACCCGAAGACTCTTCGTCCGGCGCTTGGCCGCTTCCCGAACTCGGGTCTCGTCCCGAGTCCTCACCCTCTTGGCCTTCCCTTCTTGCTTCGATACCACTGGAGTCTTGCGTGCGGTCCGGCGGGCTCTCGCCCCCGGAGTCCGCGCCGCCGCCTCCGGGCTCATTCGCGGCTGGTTGGGACACGTCCCCTTCTCCACGACCAGGGTCGGTCTGGGGCTGCCCTTCACTGGAGTTGCCCGAAGACTGATCACGGTCTCCGCTGGCGGAATCGTTTTGTCCGCGGTCGGAACCTGTCTGCTCTCCCTGCCGGGCCTCAGTCCCCTTCTCATTGCGAATCCGGTTCCAAAGGAAGGGAGAGATGAGTGCGGTGCTGGCGCTTAAAATGAGCACCAGCACGGTGGCCTCGATTGCCCGGCGCCAAACGCCGCGGCCTCCCCCCTCCAGCCTCCAGGCTCTCGGCTGGCCAGTGCTCCATTGCGAGATCCGGCGTCTTTCCCGCCAAGTCAGAAAGAAGAGAAAGAGGACCACGCATCCCACAGCCACCAGCAGCGTTCCCGGCGTCCAGACGGTCCATTTGCGCCCCTCCAGCCATTCCTGGTCCAGGTTGATGAAGGGAATCGTGGCCTTCATGAAGAAGATGGTGGGAAACCAAAAGGCCAGAACTCCCCAGGGGCGCCGCAGGCTGAAGAGGCCCCCCAAGGAGAACATCGGTGTCCACAGCGTCAGATACCAGAGAAAAGTCGGCCCGAGTCCGCCCACGAATAGGGGATGGGCGTCCTTGCCTGGAAACCAATCCTGCTGCAGCAAATAGGGGAAGCCGTAATAGCCTGCCACCACCCAGGACACGCCCGCCGACAGAACCACCCAGGTTCGAAGTCGCAGCAAGAAGGCGAATTGACCCGCCAAAACGCCGAGAGCGGTCGGGATCGCCCAAACCAGGTAGCCGTCCGCCCAGCCGACCTTCTCCCTGTGGGTGAAGATCGAGAGGGTGATGGCGACCAACAGCGTCGCCAGGTAAAACAAGGCTGGCGGAGCCGCTTCTCGAGCCCGCTTCGCCAGGGTCTTCATCAAGCAGCCTCCTGGTGCGATCGGCGAAGATGAACTCCCGCGGAGATCGCATCCACATCGTATAGATTGCCTCGGCTACGTATCTCAGACCTTCGCTTGCGGTTGGCGGCCTCGCGCCGCCGAAGAGCCTCCCGGTTCTTCCCGACCGATTTTGCGTTCTCTTTCACCAACAAAATTCGGGCCAGCCAGGAGGGTTCCGAGAAATCGCCCGCTGGGGCCGCGAATCTCAGAAAAACCCACTCGCAGTCGCGGGGCAAATCGTCTGGCCAGGGATCGATTCGGCCTGAAAAGACGATCGAACCGGGCTCACACTCGATCCGATCCAAGTCGGAGCTGACCTGCCAGGAGGCCTCGGCGGCCCAACGGCGCGCTTCGAACAGATCGTCCGATCCTTTCAGCGTCAGCGACTCGGTGCTTCCTGGAATGACGAGGGACACCTGATAACCGCGGCTCAAAAAGCGCCGCGTGGCTGCCAGCCACGCTTCGATAAGTCCGTCCAGATGAGTGGCCATGGCCAACTCGATCTGAGGCCGCGAAGGCTCGGTTTGCCCGAAAGTGTCGAGAATCAGCTGGACTCGCCGGCCCCGGGGAACGCTCTCCGGGGCGCGCACGATGATCTGGTTGTATCGCAGTGAGAGCTTCCAATTGATGCGACGGGTGTCGTCCCCCGGGACGTATTCTCGAAAATGAAAGAAGTCTTCTTCGCTCTGGCGATGGACTTGGCTGAGCAGTCCGTCGTCGGAAGAAGGCGACCGCAGGTCGTCTCGGTGAAGTCGGCTGCCGGGGGCGGGAGGGAGAATGCGCAATACGGCGGATCGGTAGTCGAAGGGCAGGGGAACGCGGGTGAGGCCGAACCAATCCTGGTACCAGACCCGAGGCGGGGGGAGCGAGTAGACTCCCCGTCCCGTCCGGCGAATCGGGGCCGCGATCCCGCCACTGGCCCCGTCGAAGGTGCGGGGCAGGTAGGATCGGATGCGGGTGTCCAACTGGGGTGGTAGCTGGTCGTCCAGGAGCAACAGGAAAAAGGGGGGAACTCGAAGTTCCTCGAAGTCCAGTTCTACCTGGCAGTCCGAACCGGCGGTCACGCTGGTGGGTGAGAATCTCCGTTGACACACCACGCGGCGTGCGCGTGCCGTGTAGGCCGCCAGCACGGCGGCCGCTGTCGTGGTCACATAGAAGACACCGAGCGCCAGAACCGAGAGCATACCCAGGCTGGCCCAGCGCAAAAGCAGCGCCATGATGAGAACCGCGACTCCGGAGGCCATAAACCAGCGGCCCCGAGGGGTCACGGTGTAGAGTCCGGCGGACCCGCCCTTGAGATAAGTTCCCGCAGCCGAGAGGAGGGCAAACGCCTGCAGAGCCAGACAGGCCATCAAGGGCGTCAAAGCGGCCGCTACAAAAAGTCCGAAAGTGTCCTTGGCGTCCGACTGCTCGATCAAGTGGATGGTGACGGCGGCGAGAACGATGGGAAGAAAGACCACCGCCACCGATTTGGCGAGTTCCCGCTTTGTTCTCCAACTCCCGCTCATGAGTCGGGCACCGCCACCTCACCCAGAACCTCGGCTACCAGCGCCGCCGCCGTCACGTCGCCCCGCATGATCAAACGGTGAGCCAGGACCGCCGGCGCGACCGCCGCCACGTCGTGAGGATTCACGAATGCGCGGGATCGGGTCAGGGCGCGTGCCTGGCAGCAGCGGGCCAGCAGAATCAGCGACCTCGGAGAGGGCGGTCCGAGGACTCTCGAGTCACTCCGCATTCGATTGCCCAAGGCAACGAGGTACTTGCGAATCGGTTCCGAAACCAGGACTTGCCTGACCAGAGCCTGCCAACCCGCAAATTCCCCCTCTTTCAAAATCGGGCTCAGCGTCTCGAACGCCGGTTCGGGCGCCAGGTGGGTCTCCAGCATCCGTACTTCCGCCGCCGCCGCCGGAAATCCCATCGACAGCTGCATGGAGAATCGATCCAGCTGCGCGGGAGGCAAAGGATAGGTGCCCGCATGGTCGAGCGGATTCATCGTGGCGATGACCATGAAGGGGTCGGGTAGGCGGTGGGTCTGTCCCTCCACCGAAACTTGTTCCTCGGCCATCGCTTCGAGCAGCGCCGATTGGGTCTTGGGAGAAGCACGGTTGATTTCGTCGGCCAAAACCAGCTGGGCGAACAACGGTCCCGGTTGAAAGCGAAAACCCTTCTCCTGGAGGTTGAAGATGTTCGCCCCGGTGATGTCCATGGGGAGCAAATCCGGCGTGAACTGGATGCGCTTGAAGGAGCAGTGGATCGAACGAGCGATGGATCGCGCCAGCAAAGTCTTCCCCGTCCCGGGCAAGTCCTTGAGCAGAAGATGGCCTTCGGCGCAAAGGCAGACCAGGGCTGTTCGGATGACGTCGTCCTTGCCTACGATCACTTGGGCGATGTTCGAGACCAGGAGTTCGAACTCCTCTCGGAAGCGTCGGGCGCGATCTTGCACCGAACCCCTGTGGACGGTTCTACTATGGCTGTCGGACATTGACTGCTTGCTCCTATTCTCGGCTCCCCGTGAGGCGCCGCCATGCGTCCAAGAACCTTCCCAGTGTGGTCAGCTGGTTTTTCCGGTGAGCAAATCCTTCCTCGATTTCGGCCAGTTCCGTGTCGCGGATGCGCCAGGCACGCGCAAACTCGCGGACCAGCTGCCATTCCGAGCGGTCTGGTTGGGAATCGAGGTGGACCAAACTCGCCAGCACTTCAACGACTGCGCGCGGATTTGCGGGAATGGGTAATTCCGCGGGTTGCCAGGCGCGCACTTCCTCAGGTTGCAGCGGGGCCTGGCTGCCTTTTCGCAGGAAGTTGTCGATAAAAGCGCGCTCGGAGGGCCGGATCTCTCCATCGCTGATCATAACCGACACCAAAGCGCGGGCCGCGCTGCGCTTCGCCGACTTCTTCATGCGCAGCCGGGCGTTGTCGGCCTGCTCCCGCGGCCGGGGCGAAGGGACGGACGCAATCGAGGCTCCCGAAGGCTGCTCGTCGAGAAGCCAGGAAAAAAGGTACTGCCGCCCCTGAGCGTCGAGGCCCCGCTCGAGGTCCTCGAGCTGTCGTTGTGAAAGCCTGATCGGCGGATCGTCATGAGTTGGCGACAATTGGCCCCCCGGGAACTCCAGGGACAAAGTGTATCGAAACCGCTTCGTCCTGTCTTCCGGCCTGGCAGTCTCCCCCTCATTTACCAACGTCGCCGGACCCGCGGCCGGGCAAGGATGAACGCGCTGCGGTCTCCCCCCATCGCGTAACCCAGCCTAGAAGGCCGCCCCCCGGTACATCTCGCGGTTTCGCGCTCGGGGCGTTCCGGCTTCTCCGCAGCAGCCGCTGGCACAACCCGAGAGGTGGACGAACCATGCGAGCGGTGTGTCGTGCGAGATGCCAAGTTCGAGGTGAAAAGAGCCAAGTGCCCCTTCTGATAAAATCGAGTTTTGCCGGGTCCGGCCGTTGGAAACTTGGGGAAGGGAAAACCACTTCAATGCAAGACGTAACCAGCTACATAGAGAACAACCGTCAGCGCTACCTGGACGAACTCGGGGAATTTCTGCGGATTCCCAGCATCAGTACCGAATCCAAACACCGTGAAGACGTCAAGAAGGCGGCGGAGTACGTCGCCGCTCAACTCCGTGACGCGGGCATGACCAAAGTCGAGATTTTTCCAACCGGCGGTCACCCGATCGTCTACGGCGAGCGGATCGACGATCCCGACAAGCCTACCGTACTCGTCTACGGCCATTACGACGTCCAGCCGGTGGATCCCGTCGACCTCTGGTCGTCTCCTCCATTCGAGCCGAGCATCCGTGACGGCAAGCTCTTCGCCAGAGGTTCGGCGGACGACAAGGGCCAGGTTTTCATCCACTTCAAGAGCGCCGAAGCTTTTCTCAAGACCCGAGGTGAACTTCCCGCCAACCTGAAATTCGTAATCGAAGGGGAGGAAGAGATCGGCAGTCCGCATCTCGATCCCTTTCTGAAGGACCATCTGGAGCTGCTGGCCTGCGACGTGGTGATGATCTCGGACACGACGATGTTCGCCAAGGGAGTCCCCTCGATCGGCTACGGGCTGCGGGGCTTGGCATACCTGCAGATCGAGGTCCAGGGTCCCAAATCCGATCTCCACTCGGGGTCCTTCGGCGGCCCTGTGGCCAATCCAGCCTTCGAGCTGGCCCGAATCCTGGCCTCGCTCAAAGACGGGAACGACCGCGTCACAATCCCGCATTTCTACGACGATGTCCGGGAACTGACCGAGCGCGAACGGAGCGAGTTCGCTTCGCTGCCTTTCGACGAGGAGGCCTACAAGCAAGAGCTGGGGGTTGCCGCCCTGGCCGGAGAGAAGGGGTATACGCCGTTGGAACAGCTTTGGGCACGACCGACACTCGAGGTCAACGGTCTGCTCAGCGGTTTTACCGGCGAGGGCGCCAAGACCGTGCTTCCAGCACACGCCATGGCCAAGGTCAGTTGCCGGCTGGTACCCGATCAGGATCCCGATCGGATCGCCCAGCTGGTCCAAAGGCATGTCGAATCAATCGCACCGCCGACAGTGAAGGTGAAGGTAGAGAATCTGCACGGCGGCAAAGCCTGGGTGGCTTCGCTCGACCACCCGGCGCTTCAAGCGGCGGCGGCGGCCGTCGAGAAGAGTTTCGGCAAGCGGCCTGTTTTCCAGCGCGAGGGAGGGACCATTCCTATTGTGCCGACGTTCGAGAAGCTCCTCGATGTTCCTGTCGTCCTGATGGGAATCGGCCTGCCCGACGAGAACGCGCATGCTCCCGACGAAAATCTAGACCTCTCTCAGTTTTACAACGGGATCGAGAGCTCCGCCTTCTTCCTGGAAGAACTAGCCAAACTGCAGGCTGCCTAGGGACACTAGCGCAGCGGATCATAAGTCTTG
>JBFGHF010000001.1:0-24993 GCA_041578355.1 Acidobacteriota bacterium | reverse complement strand
GTGCGAGCGGCCTTTCCCGCCCCGCCGTAGACGATCAACTCGGAAGGATTCTCGGCAACCTCGGGGTCGAGGTTGTTCATCAGCATCCGCAAAGCGGCCTCCTGGTGCCATCCTTTGCAGCTGAGTTCACTCCCCCGGGGGGCCCGGATCGTTCCTTCGCGGATCTCGCTCATGGTCGCTCAGCGTATGGTAACACCGCCGCAACTTCGGCATCGACGCTCGCTGCTCTGCGGTTGAGAATCTCGGACTTTTCGGCGGAAGCACCCGTGGCGGCCGTCATGCGACAGCAAGGAAGTTCGTCTCCCCGCACCCGAACGAAGAACCATTGGAAGTCGAACCCGCAGCCCCGTGGACACGGACCCCGCCGACCGAACAGCCTCAGTTTTCGCGCTCGATACCCACCACCGAGGTGGCCGCACCGTTTCGCAGGTACACCCGTACCTTCTTCTGCCAATCGGGCTGGTCGTCGCTGAGCGTTTCGATCTCAACCAGCAAAAAAGCGCCGGCCGAGTCGGGAACCGCGATTCGAGCCTGACCGGTCGTCCCCGGGGCGCCCAGAGGTGCGGCTTTCTCCGTCAGGTTGTCGAAGTCGAACCAGCGGAAGCGGTAATCGGCGGCAGCCGCCAAGCCGGCCCGAATCCCCAGGTTGGCGAACACCAGCTCGCGAGGCGTGCCCGATTCGATTGCAAACTCGTCGAGCGGATTGATCAAAGACATGTAGTAGCGGACGATCTTGTCCCGCCGCCGAATCAGCGACTCGACCAGGTACTGTTCGGCGGCCGGGTCTTCGAGGCGGCCTTCCGAGACCATGGCCCGCACCGTTTCGTCGCTGAAGCGCTGGATGATCTTGGCGGCCCAGAAAGCGTCGTCGTTGCCCATGTTGAGGAACGCTGGATTGGGGTAGTCGGGCCGCCAGTCGCGCGGATGGAACACATCCGCCTCGAAGTGGCCGACGGAGGGCAGGTCGGGATAGTCGATCCGCTGCCACGGCCGTGTGCTGAGCCCCAATGTCAGCAACGATTTCAGGAGGGGCCGGCCCTCGTAGTAATACTCGTAACCCGCTCGGGGCTGATGGGGCTCGACCGCGCCGCTGCCCAGCGTGGTCCCGAAGTCGATCAGATAGTGTTTGACGAACCCCCGGTCCTGATCGGTGCGCAGGAAGACGTCGAGCGTATTGGCGCTGTCGGAATCGTTGTGGTTGATCCAGGCCGTCATGAGGCGATAACCGCGCAGTTCCCGGCGGTGCTCATGTCGGTGAATATCGTTGGCGTCGTCGGCTCGAGTACCCAGGAAATCGAAAGGCCCCAGGGACTCTCCCGCCACTCGCTTGCTGGCCATGATCTGGATCGTGCCGTCGGCCCTGCGGGGGACGTTCTTGAGCATGGCCTGCAGGCGGGCTTGACGAATCACAGTGACCTTGCCGCTCCGACCCTGGATGGTGGCGTCACCGGGGACGAAAAACTGCTGGGGACGGACGAACGTCAAGTAGTTCTCGGGGACGTTGTAGCCGAAGGCGTGGAGGAATTTGGAGGAAATGACCTCCGCCGACGTCCCCATCTGGGGATAGTCCAGCGGATCCACTTTGGAAAAGTAGAGATCTCCTCTTCCGTCCCGAAAAACAAAGCCGGGCGTCACGCCTGTCATTTTCAGCGAGGTGATCGCCAGCGGCCGATCTTGAACATCGGGCCCCTGGCCCTGGCTGGAGCCCCGGCGAAGTTCATCGAGGCTCATGGATCGTCGACCGATTCGATTGGTGAACCAGCTCGAGTCGGGCACCTCTCCCAGCGTGTTGATGTTGGTAGCCAAGCTGTAAGCGCCGGGTTTGTAGCGGAACGTCTTCTCCAGAAAATCGAAGAGCTTGCTGGCATCGAAAGCCTGCGGCTTTTCTATGGGGAGCTGGTCGTCATCGGTCCAGAGCGGATCGTCGGGATAGAACTTCTGAGCTTCAACGCTCCCGCCGAGCAGTGCCGCCAGCGCCAGCATCAACCCGAATCTGCTCAGCGCCGACTCCGTGGTGAACAGGTTGCTGTTGGAATGTCTGATCATGCCGGGCCTCATCCTAAAACGACGGTCCGAACTTGAGATAGATGCGCACGCCTTCTCGCGATTTGCCGACATCGATGCGAAAGATCACGCCGCTCCGGTTCTTGACCCGAAAACCGCCACCGAAACTGGTCTCGAGGTCGTTGAAACCGAAATCCGAAATCCTGTTGAAGACCCGCCCCGCATCGTAGAACGCCGCGAATTCGAAGGCGGGAATCGCCTCCCATCGATATTCCGCGGACATGAAGACCAGGTTTTCGTCGCGGAAGCGAAACTCCCGGAACCCGCGCAACATCTCGCTTCCGCCAAGCGTGTTCTGGTAGTAGAAGGGGACCCGGCTCTCCCCGTCGGCGAAATCGACCGACGTATGGAAACGAAAAGCCAGTACGCGGGAGCTAACGCCCAAGGGAAGAAAGTGTCTGGCGTCGGCGGCTATGCGGCTGAAATCGAAATCGTCCCCGCCCAGGCCGTCGAAGAGGCCCAAGTCGAGTCGGAACAACCCTCCTGCATGGGGATCGCCGGGTGTCTGCCGGTAGTCGATGATCAGGCTGCCCGTGACGCTCACGAAATCGGGCTGCTCGGCCAATCCGGGCGCCGTGACTTCGTCGAAAACGGTGCTGATGTCGGCGTAATCGTCGTTGCTGCCGTCTCCCACCTCGACCTGCCGGAAGTTACCCCGCAGCTCGGTCCGCAGCCAGCGCCGCGGCCGGTATCGGACCACCCCTCCGTAGGATGCGTCCTGGCGTCGGAAGTCTGTCCGCTGGCCGCGCAAGGAACCGGGGCCGCGGCCGAAGAAATTCTCCTCGGGAGCGTCGCGGTACCCGAAGTCGAAAAAGGCGGACCAATCCCGCTCCGGCTGATCGATGTTGCCGGCTTGCAGTTCGAAGACCTCGTAGCCCTTGAAAGTCGCAGCGGCGACGCCCTGAAGATCCCAGCCCGAGCTCTTCACACGGGGGTTCCAATAGCGGGTTCCGAACGCAAAGCCTCCACCGGTGGGAAGCCCTCCGAACTTGGGAAAGAAGCGTTTGTAATTCAGGTTGGCTACGCGTTCTCGCCCCGAACCTTCGATCCAGACCAGCGCCCGCTCGACGGCGGGCCGGACGGGTTCCTCAAGCTGGGCGGCCTTGGCCAGGCGCAGCCTGCGAAGCTCTTCGGCGCGGGTCTCGGCGGGGTCTTGCTGGACTGGAGATTCGGCCGCCCGACCGAACGTCGGAATCAGGATCAGGAACAGAGTCAACCAGACCGTTCTGCGGTTTGCTGCAACAACTCGATCAATGAACAAGACTAATCCACCTGTCGTGTCCTGGCACCCGCAAAGACTGGGCACCATTCTAGACAGGGGTGCCGGACGGGTTCAACCTTCCCCGGTTTCAGCGGATTCCGCCGCTATGTGGCGGAGCAAAGTCCAGCAGAACTCGGCTTCGTCGGTGAGCAAATCGATGAGGTCGTCATAGGAGACCACCAGGAGTGTACAAGTGTCGATGGTTTCCGCCGAAACCGAGTGGCGCCCTTCCGAAAGAACCGAAAGCATGTCGAGCAGACAACACTCGCCGACGCTGAAACCGTCCACGGATTTCTCGAGGCGCACTCGTCCCTCCACCAGAAAAAAGGCTCTCGACACCGGTTCGTTTCGCTCGAAGATCCTTCGCCCTGCATCCAATTCCCGCTCTTCCGCCACAGCGGCCAAACGGGCCAGATGCTCGGTGGAGGCTTTCCGGAAAAGATCCAGTTCTTGAAGGAGAAGAACTTTTTCGACTGTACTCAGCACTGTTGACACCGCGTCGGGGCCGCGCCGATCAAGCCGCCCAGGTGCGAAGCGCCCATTGCGCAGTTTCCCGAACCAACGGGTGAAAATCCTCCAGGCTCTGCTCCACGCGAGCCTTGAGGGCGTCGCTGTTTTTCGACCGGACAGCGGCAATAATACAGCATTTCAGCCAGGGATCGGCGGTGAACAGGGCGTCCGAAAACACCTTTTCGTATTCGGAGGAAAGGCCAAAGATGCGTTGGCCGTGCTGTTGCATCTCCTTGGAATTGCGGGCCGTGAAAATCGGTATCAAGGTCTGGCGCAGCTCGCCTTTGATGCGGATATCGATCAACTCGATGGCGTTCTCGCGCAGGACCTTGTCGTCGCTGGTGAAGCCGAGATAGGAGAAATAGGCGTCCCCCGGGGGGAGAAACAGCTCGAGTCCCCGAAAGATCTTCTCGACTCCCCAGCCGATCCGCTCCCGGACTGCTTTGCGCAGCAGCCGCTCCTCGCTTTCGCGGCACTGTCCCAGCAAACGGTTGAGGTTGGTCAGCTCGTAATGTTCACGGGCCCAGATTTGGAGCAGGGGCAGAAAGGAATCCTCTCCGAAACGCAGATCGGCCTTGGTGCGGATCTTGTTGAGGCTCTTCAGAGACCGAAAAGCGATCACGGGGTCGTAGATGTAAAGGGCCGCCACCAGTTCCTCCTGGGCAGCCGGAGTGCCCAAAGCGGCAAGGATCGGAGGGATTTCGCGGCGCACTCCCAAATCCTCCTCCTCGTTCTTCAATACCTCCACCAGACGGGGAAGTGCCGTCTCGCCGTGTGCGATCAGTGCTCGCCGCGCCGCGTTGCGGCTCCAGCGCAGCGCCAGATGCTGGATCAGGAAGTCGACGTCGGCCGGGTCTCGATGTCGCCCGACCGACACCAAGGCTTGACGAGCCAACGGGCGCCGGAGAGAAGCCACCCAACCCTTGAGCACCGGCATGAGCATTGGATCCTTCATCTTGCCCATCAGGCTGGCCAAGACGACCGCTTGAGGAGGACTGGCACGATGCGCCCATTCCAGGACGCGTTCCGGGCGAAGATGATGGCCGGGATTCTTCACGTAACGATCGAGGTAATGGAGGCAAAGCAACTCCGGGACCTCCGCGCCTTGACAGTCGACCCTGATCTTCTTCCAGTATTTTTTCGGTTGATGCGAGACCAGCAGATGAAGCGCCGCCGCCGCCACTTCGCGATTCTGATGCCCCAGCAGCGGCTCCACCGACGAAAGCCAGGGAGGCTCCCCCGTGGGCTGGAATCGCGGATAGACCATTTCCGAACTCTCGAGTGCCGGCGCGCCTCCGTTGCTCAGCGAACGCATCAGCTGTTGAAGGGCGAAATGCACTTTGGCGCTGCGTTCGCTGCGCAGAGCCTCCAAAAGAGCTTCTCCGGCCCCGGCTTCGTGAAGACGGAACATTTTTCTGGGGGGAGGCGAGACCCGGACCTCCAAGCTCCGTCTCAACTTGTCGAGGTACTCGCGGGCCATTCTCCTGGTTGCCGCAAACCAGAGTAGCGCCGCCACCAGAACAGCTACTCCTCCCAACCAGGGGAATGCCATGAGCAGACTGGAAACCAGCAGAAACAAGCTCGCGCCCAGGGCGTCTCCGATGCGGAAGGCGACCAGGTCGATGCCCCCTTTGGCAATCGTCGCCCGTTCCGAGGAGATGGGAATATAGAGCATCTCGACGCTGGTTTTCTGGAGGCTGGAACGCAAACACCCGTCGAGGATCTTCAGGCCCACCACCGGCCAAAAGGAGGCGGCGAAGACGATCAGCGCGAGCGACCCCGTTGCCACGGCGGCGGGCAACACCAGCAGGGCCACTCCGACACCGAATGCCCGCAGAATCCTGCTGGTGCCGAGCAACTGGACCAGGGCCGAGATGATGAACATGGTGCCCAAGAGACTCCCGAAGAACCGGGTGATCTGATCGGGATCCCCTTCGAAGCGCTCCTCCAGGACCCATTTGTAAAGCAGGTCGATGATGGTCGTCGTGGCCGCCGAAAGCAGGACGACCGCAGCCAAATGGGAGAGGTACTGCGAGCCGAGAATGGTCTTCAGAAAGCCGTCGGACGAAGCGCTCCCACGCGCCGGGTTCGGGGCGGCAGAAGAACGCCTGCGCCGCAGGGCCAACAGCACTCCCTGCATGATCAGCAGCACGAAACAGATCTGGATCAGGATCCCCTCGGGCGCCCCCCAGTCGGCGGCGAAGTAGGCGTAGTATCCGCCCCCCGCGCCCCCCAGGATTCCTCCCGTACCGAGGACGGCGAAGAGCCGTTTCGCCTCTCTGGTCGTGTACAACTCGTAGGAGAGAAGCCAACCCTGGGTCGGCACCAGGACACTGAAAATGCCTCCCCAGATGTAGAAGGCCATGTACACCCAGCTGGTTTGATAGGAAAGCGCGAAATAAAAGAGGATCAAGGTCGCGATCAAGGCGGCCAGGGTGATCAGATTGATCGTCAAGCGCGAATGCCGACTCGCCAAGCGCCGATACAGCAGAACACCGAGCCCCGAAACGATTGCCAGAACGATGTAGAGGCCGGGCAGGCGCCAATCGAATCCGACAAAACCCAGGTAAAGGGCGTTCTGCAGCGACTTGAGAATGCTCACGCTGGCCATCGCCAGGAAGAAATAAAGCGTCATCAAGAAGGCCACCGGTGCCTCCCGCCGCCTTACCCCGATCAGCTTGAGCAGTCCGTTCACAGCTGTAGTCTAGCGGAAACCCGAGGGCGACCCCGTAACTCCGGCGCATGGCTCCTCTCCCGCGACGTGGGTGCGGCCCGGTGGGCCTGCTATGATTCCTCCATGGATCGCCTTTTCTTTCTTCTCGGTTCTGCGTTCGCTTTTCTCGGAGTCGTAGCGGGAGCCTTCGGAGCGCACGGCCTCAAGAGCCGCCTCAGCGCCGAAATGCTGGACGTCTTCGAGGTCGCGGTTCGATACCAGATGTATCACGCCCTGGCGCTGCTCTTGCTGGCGGCCATGCTGCCCAGGATCGCCCCGGGGGTCGCCAACCTGGGCGGCTGGCTCTTTGTAGCCGGAATTTTGATTTTCTCTGGATCCCTCTACATGCTGGTTTTCACCGGTCAACGCTGGCTCGGAGCTGTGACACCGCTCGGCGGTTTGGCCTTTCTGGCGGGCTGGATCTGCCTGATTTGGGCGACGCTGAAATAAGAATGCGACCGCGCCCCAGGATTCGGAGACGGCCCTGCGGGTTTCTAGGACTCGCCCTCGCCCTCCGCCACCAGGCGCCCGTATTCGCGCGAGATGCTCCGCGCCAACAGCAGCCAGGCCAGGACGAATAGCAAGACCAACAACGCAAATCCTCGGGCCCGCAAGCCGATGAGATGGATTCCGCCCGCCACCACCGCCGCCGAAAGCACATCCCCCGCCCGGACGAAGAAGGTGTCGATGGCCTGCTTGGCCTTGTACTTCATCTCCCGCGAAGTGGGTAGGTAAAGAGCGGCCCGCAAGGTGTTCATCAGCGAATAGTCCAGGGCGTTCTCCAGGGTCTTCATGGTCCTCACCAGCCAGAGCACCGGGAGCAGGGCGATTGCCGAGTAACCCAGCAGGGCGATGCAGGGGAGCACGAAGAGCGCGCCGCGAACGCTCAGGTATTTCAGGATTCGCGACACCAGGAACGCCTGGATCAACAGGCAGACGAGGTTCACCCAAAAAAAGAAGTCCGCGTAGAATTGCGCCACGAATACTTCCTGTGCCTGACCCGAAGTCTGGGCGGCGCTGAAGACACTGTCGCGCAGAATGTACTCCCCGGTGGTGTTGACCAGGTTGAGAACCATGATCAGCAGAGCCACGAAAAGCAGAAAGCGATGCTGCAGGATCAGCTGAAAGCCTCCGCCCGGCCCCAGTCCCGATTCGCTTTCGACCTGGGTGCTCCTTTTCGGGCCCCGAGTCGTGCGCTGCTCGATCCAAAAGGTCAATCCCACGCAAATCAAGAGCAACGCCGCGGCCAACAGCAGCATCAGGTGGGTTTGGCCCGTGAGGCTGACGGCGCCTCTCGCCAAGAGGGGTCCTACAATCCCCCCCAAGGTCTGTCCGACCAGGATGAGGGGGAACAACCGTTTTCCCTCCTCACGGGTGTAGATGTCGTTGCCGTAGGCCCAGAATTGGGCCACGACCATGAGGTTGAAGATGCCCAGCCAGACAAAGAAGACGATGCCCAAATGGCGGATCTGCGCTTCCGCCAGAAGATAGAAAACGACCAGGTTCAGCGCGAAAAAAGCGGTCACCGCGATGATCAGCCGCCTGCGGCCGACACGCTCGGCATAACTGCCGTAGACCTTTACGATGGGGACCAGAAGGACGGCCATGATCGCCGCCGCATAGCTCGCCCACTCGGCGCCGCGAGGCTCCAGGCTCATGAAGGCCTCGCGAGCCGGCTTGAGGATGTAGTAGCAGCTCAGGATGAAAAAAATGTTGAGAGCCATCAGGAGGGCCGTGGCTCCCTCGCCGGGTCGCACTTCGGTGAAAACGCGCAACAGCCGGTCGAGGACGCTTTGTTGGGAGGGCGTTTCCGAACTCGTCACAGCCATTCCACCACCGACCTTCGACGCTTCACCCGGGGGGCGCGAAACTATACCACGCTACTATTCTCCACTTTCAGGGCGTCGGATAGAATAGGCCCATGAGGGTCCTCTTCACAGCGCCGTTCCTGCTCGGCGTGCTGCTCGGCGGGCCCGGCGACGACCTCTACCTCGATTGGGCCGCGGTGCTGGAGAACCGGGTGCGGGGAGAAGAGGTGGATTATCGAGGCCTCCAGGGTTCACGAAAGAGCCTGGACCGATTCGTTGAACGGCTGGGCTCCATCTCCCGCGCCTCCTACTCCGCATGGACTCGAGAAGAACGAATCGCTTTTTGGATCAATGCCTACAACGCACTCGCCTTGAGAATCGTCATCGACCACTACCCGATTCGGAGCCGTTTCATACGGTCCTTGGTCTATCCGGCCAACAGCATTCAACAAATCCCCGGTGTCTGGGACGAGATTCGGTTCCCGGTGATGGGCCGACGGCTGAGCCTCAATCAGATCGAGCACGAGATTTTGCGGGCCGAATTCTCCGAGCCGCGCATCCACTTCGCACTGGTCTGCGCTTCGCGAGGCTGTCCGCCCCTTCGCAACCGGCCTTACCGAGGGGACGGTCTGGAACAAGCCTTGGAGGAGCAGAGCGCCATTTTCCTTTCCCGACCCCGCAACTTGACCATCGACCGCAAGCAGGGCGTGCTGCACCTGTCCTCGATATTCAAGTGGTTCGGCGAGGACTTCGAGACGCCCGGCCAGGCTCGCAAGGCCCGTGGTGAGAGGCAGCGGTCCCGGAAGGACCCGATCGAGCAGGGAGTGCTCGACTACTTGATCGACTACGTCTCGCCGGAAGATCGGAATTTCCTGCTCGAGGGCCGTTATCGAGTCCGATACATCGACTACGATTGGCGCCTCAACGACACCGCCAAACCCTAATCCGGCCAGCTTCCCGCCGGAAATCCCCGTCAAAGCCCGCAGCTCAAACTCTGGCGCACTTTGTCGCTTGCCTCCTCCCGCCTTCTGCCCCAGGGTGGGAGGCGGTGAAGAATGAAGAGACTCATCGCCTTCTCCATCGGCCGTCCCTGTCTGCTGCTGGCAACGGCGGCTCTGTTGAGCTTGCCCGCCGTCTCGGCGCTGCGCGACTTGCACGTCGATTTGAGTCTCGAACAGTTCGTTGCCGACCGCGACCCCCTTACGCGGCGATACAAAGAGTTGGGTGAACGTTTCGGGCGGGCCGACCGCACCTTGACGGTCCTCTGGACCGATCCGCAGCTTTTTTCGAATTCCGGCGCCACTCAGCTTCGCGAGTTGACCGAGACCCTGGGCGCCTTGCCTTGGGTCGAGCAGGTGGACAGTCTCGTCGATTCCCAAATCGCCCGACGCGATCCCCTTTTCGACCTGCTTTACCCGGGCCGGCGCATCGGCGCCGTCAAGCTGATTCCCGCCCTCGGAAGCGAAGCCCGCAGTCCCACGGAGTGGGAGAATCTCGAGAAGCAAATCCGGGGCGAACCGCTGCTGGCGGGACGGCTGCTATCAGAGGACGGGAAGACTGCCATTTTGCTTCTCTGGCTGCACTCGGATTACGACGACGGGCGGGATCGTCAACCGCTCCTCCAGACTGTCTCCCGAATCCTGGAAGCCCGTTGCCGATCTGGGCGGAGCTTCCTGCTGACCGGCAGTCCTCCGACTCGGGAGGCCTATCTTCAGCTGATTCGCCAAGACGCAAAAAAGGTTTTCCCTTTGGTTCTGATCGCCTTCACGCTGCTCCTGGGCGTCACGCTGCGCCATTGGCTGGGAATCGTCGTGCCCGCATTGGTGGCCGGATCGACCATTCTCTGGACCCTGGCCCTGCAGTCCGCGTTGGGCCGTCCTCTCTCTCCCCTTTCGATCGCGCTTCCGGTGATTCTCACCTTCGCCGCCAGTTCCGACTCCATCCATCTCTTCCACGCCTATCGGAGGGCTCTGAAAGAGGGATCGAAGAAAGCTTCGCTCGCTTCGGCCGCCGAACGGCTCAACGGCGCCTTGCTCCTGACCTCCGCGACCACCGCCGCGGGATTTCTCTCGCTGGTGGCGACCGGCATCCCGGTTTTGAGAGATTTCGGACTCGTCGCGGCTCTCGGAATGGGGGTTGCCTACACCGCCACCATGACCACGGGACTGGCGGCACTGTCGCTCTTGCCCGCGCCGACACCCTCGGCCGCTTCGGGAGTCGGCTGGATCGGACGCTTGACACGCCGATCCGGAACAGCGGCCACCGCAGCCCTCCTCTTCCTTCTCCTCTCGGCTGCGGCAGGCATGCCCCGCTTGCGAGTCGAATCCCTGCTGGTCGACGACGTTCGGTCCGGTCATCCGATCAGACAAACCCGACAAGCCGTCGAAGAGAGGATGGGGGGCGGTTTTCCCTTGACCTTCATCCTCCACACGTCCGAGGACTTGGCCGGAGACTCCTTACGATTCTCGGAGTTCGCCGCCCGCATCCGAGAATTCGAAAGCACTTTCTCGCAAGCACCCGATTTCGTCAGCAGCTCGATCTCGCCCGCGGCCATCTACCGCTTTTTCTGGCGCGCCATGACGGGCCTCGACCCGTTGCCCCGAGCACCCGCCGATTGGAAAGTGCTGGATGCCGTGGCCCGCCGCCACGTCGAGAACGCTTTTCCGGATTGGAGAGAAGGAATCGCCCGCATCGAAGCCAGGGTCTTCGATCGCGGCACGGCACGCACCTTCGAGTTCCTGGAAAAAGCGCGCACCATTCACGACCGGGTGTTCGGCGAAGACAGCCGCCTGGAGATTCAAGGATTCGTATACCTGGCTCAGGAGATGCAGCGCCGCGTGGTGGGTCAATCCGCACGCGGCTTCGCACTGGGCCTCCTGGCCGTGGGCGTGACCCTGGCGGCGCTGCTCCGCTCGCGGCGTTTGGTCTTTTTCGCCATCCTGGTCAACGTCTTTCCGGCTCTTACGGTCCTCTCTCTCATGGGCCTCTCGGGAATCGAGATGAGGATCTCCTCCTGCATCGTCTTTTCCATCATCCTGGGAGTCTGTGTCGACGACACGATTCACTTGTTGGCCGCCTATCGGCCACAGGGCGTGACGGGTGCGGCCGGCGTCTGCGGCGCTCTGCAGGAGGCCGCGCCAGGAATTCTCTCCACCTCGCTGGTCATGGCGGCGGGCTTCTTGACTCTGCAACTGGCCGACTTCACACCCGCCCGCGTAACCGGTCAACTTCTGGCACTCTCGATCCTGGCGGCGCTGCTTGCGGACTTGGTCATTCTGCCTGCCCTTCTCTTGAGATGGGGAAACGTGCCGCAGCCATCCCGCCTGTCCCCTCGAATCAGCGGCGCCGCAGAGTCGCTTTCGCCCTTCCCCGTTTCCCCGCACTGGCAGCCGGACTTGATCTGTTGGGACCTGGACGGCACCCTCTACAGCCGCCGCCGCGCGGCCCTGCAACTGTGCCGCCTCTGCTGGGTGCAGACCCTGCGCGGCAAGCCGCCGTTCGCTGCGCTCGGAGAACTGCTTCGGCTCTGGGAACGGAGGCGACAAGCTGGGGCGAAACGGAATGCACCGAATACGAACATCGAGGAAATGACGACGCAGCCGTGGATCTCGCCTTGGATCGATCGGGCCATCGGTTCGGCGGGTCCCCGGCCGGGGGTGCGGGCGGTGTTGGATTACTTCGAATCGATCGGATCTGTTCAGGTCGTCTACTCCGACCATCCAGTCCGGCACAAACTGGAAGCTCTGAGTTTGGGGAATTTCTTTTCGGCCGTCTATGCCGGCGACGAGATCGGGGCCGTCAAACCCGATCATCGGATGCTGCGGAAAATCGCCGCCGAATTCGGTCTGCAACCGGGCCGCGTTCTGGTCATAGGCGATCGCCAGGACACCGATGGCGAAACGGCGCGGCGCGCGGGATCGGCTTTTCTTCTGCTGGGACGGGATTTTCCCGATTTCGAATGGCTGCACCGCCGGCTCCGGAATGGTTCACCGCCTCCGGCAACGCCGCGACGAGCCGAGGGTAGAAAGGCAGATGCTTGAACTGGGAATGCCAGCCCCTGGGCGAGACGAGAGTGGGCAGGTCTTGGTAACGCATCACAAGAGCCTCGACCTTGCCCAAGCGTTGCGACCGGCGCTTGGACTTGTATTCCGGATTGGTTTTGCAGAGTAGCTCGTCCGCCCTGCAGGCCAGTCGATCCAGCTCGCTCGATTTGCAACCGGCCTCGAGGCTCGCCGCTCGGCCATCGACGAGCACCGCGATCTTGTAGTGAGGCAATCCTCCGCTCGAAGCGGAGAAGGGGAAACAGGTCATCAAATCGAGCTCGGCTTCGAAACGGAACTCCTGCCCCAGGCGGCGAAGCACTTTGTCGATCTGAGCGCCGGTGAGTTTCTCGCCCGTGAAAGAGTAGGAGAGGCCTCGCCGTCCCGCGAACTCGAGATCCGGGACCTTCCCCACAAAGCCCCGACATCGGAAGACGTCGTCGGTGCGATACCTGAGCAAGCCCCAACCATCACTGACGATCATGGAATAGTCCTTGCCGCTCCGCAATTGACCGGGCCTCAGCAGTTCCGCCCCGCGAAGTTCCACCCCTTCCTCCTGAAACTCGTAATGGACCCCCCTCGCCATCGGTAGGAACTTCGGCCCGGCGGCTCCGAAGTGACTCACGGTTTCGACGGTTTCCGTAGACATCGAGAACATCGGCACGATGAAAATCCCGGCCCCGGACAGCTTGCCCTCCAATCGCTCCAGAAAAGCGCCCACCTGCCCCCCGGTCCAACAGATGCAGGCCGTTACCGCGGGCGCGAAGGTGGCCAGAGGCAGGGGTGCGGAACTCTCAGCGATGGCTCTCAGCCGCCGATCGGCCCCCGACGAGGCGATGCGCCGCCCGATTCGTTCGAACTCCTCCCCCAAGGCGAGAGGATCGCCGGCGTACTCGCGGACCAGGCGGGCGGCCCGGGGCCAATCCTCCTCCAGACGGCTGAAGAAGGCCCAAAGCGTCGACGGGTTGGTGCTGTAAAGAACCCCGGGATTGGAGACGGCGAGAATCCAGAGCTGCACCGCGTCCAAGCCGTATCGCCGGATCACCGGTCTCAATCCCCGATCGAAAAGGACCCGATACGGCGCCTGCAGGCCGCTGAGATAAGAGGGCCCGGCTTTCTCCTCGAGCAGCACCGAAGTCAGGGATCCGCTTTCGTCGGGGGCGGCGAAAACGAAGAGGCCGGTGCGCCGGATCGACCGCGACCAGCAAAGCCTTGCGAACATTGCCACAAAAGTCAGTTTGACCTGCTGCAGCCGCCACCAGTTGTAGGGAACTTGCTTCCCTCCCCCGCTCGTGCCGCTGGTTGCCGCCAAGCGCGGATTTCCGGCCGATCGCCGCCGCAGTCGCAGCTCCAGAGCGGGAGAAAAAGGCCGCACGGGTAGCGATGGAGCCACACCGTAGCGGCGAGCCAACTGTCGCTGCCGAAGAGGGTGAAGGCGGATGCAGGGCAGCTGCCACAAGTGCAGCAGTAGCCCCGACAACCTGATGGCGAGTGAAATCCCGGCCCGAAGCCGATCGTTGATTCTCTCTGCTGCAGCGGGAGCTCTCACGATTGCAGCTCGAGCGCGCGCCCCCGGGGAAATCCCGACTCCCCCGCGGGTAAGCGGAAACCCGGCCCCGCCTGGCCCCTGGCCGGCATCCGAAACTCCCTGAGACGGCTCAAAAAGGCCTGGAGAATCACGTCCACGTCGCCGGCAGTCAGAAGGTGGGTATCGAAGGTGAAGGTGAGCCATGTCCGGCCGGCCAGGGTCACGCAGTTGACGGCCAGGGCGTGTTGGCGATGCAAGGGACCGATGATTTCGACCTTTCGAATCGAAGACGGAATTCCCTCGAAGGGGCCCGTGGGCCAGCGTAGGAGGGTGAAGACGGCGCTTCCGTAGTCGAGTCGCGGGCGCCGGATCAGCCAGCGCAGCAAGGGCAGCAGAACCGACCTCGGCACCCGTTGCAGCCACTCCGCGGCCGGAATTTGCCACTCGCCGTTCCTCATGGACCATCGGATCTGGCGACGCAAATGGCGGAAACGAGTGAAGGAATCCGCTTCCGGGGGGAAGCGCGAGTAAAGGCGGATCCGACTGGTTCCGTTGCCGAATCCGCCCCACCTGCGGCGCCGGATGTCGACGGGATACCAGAGCCCGAAACGGCCGTACCCCCGGCCGCGTTTCAATCGCCAGGCTTTCAGCGCCTCCAGCAAACACACAGCCAGGCAATCAGCCCTCGAGAACCCCAACGTGGCGCGGCCTTCCAGGCTGCGCTGGAAAGAAAATTCTCCAAGCCGGCTCCTGCTCCCCAACCCGGGCAGCTCCCCATCCGGAACCTCCACCGTCTTCCAGCAACGACGCCGCCGGGGTGTTCCGTCCTCATGCAAGGGATCGGCGGGCCTGAGAAAGGCGAAGGGGCTGACTCGGCGCGGCCGCCGGAAGCTGCGGAGCACCGGATTCCGGATCCTCCCGGGAACGGACAGCGGATCGATCGAACCTCGGACAACCCCCAGTTGGTGGGACAGCCAAAGCGCCGCGCTGGCTCCGTCGGCTGCAGCATGGTGAACGCGCGTCGCCAGAATCGTTTCCGAGCGGTCGGCTTTGACAACAAGCTGCTTGACCGGCGGCGTAACCGTCAGATCGAAGCGGCCGTTGACGAAATCACTCACCGAGAGATCTCGCTCAACCCGAAAAGGCTGCTGGAAATTCGGCACCCACTCCCCGCCAGAAAGCAGAGCGCCGCTTTTGGGATATAGGTTGCAGGCGCTCCCTCCGCCCTTTTCCAAATCGCCCCACCCCGGCCCTTCCTTCAAGCTCAGGAGGACGGTGAAATCTTGGGGCCGGGAATGGGTCTCGGCGGCCAGGCAGAGCCAATCCAGCAACGTCGGCTTCACGCCGCCTCCTTATCTTGCCGAATGTCGCGGCGGGGCCAGAATCGGAATCCTTCCCCGGACGGCGCGGACTTGACATACCTTCCCAGCTCGAGCCAGGACAGGCGCGGCTGCAGATGATGCTCGCGGTGCATCGACAGGCCCAACGAAAGCCAGTACATCGATTTGCCGTAATAGTCGTGAGAGCGCGACTCGGCGGCTCCGGTGGAGAACCCCTCATGTGTTTTGATGGCGAAGGGGTACCAGAGCAGGACGGAAACCAAAACCAGAGCCGGACCGATCCCCAGAACCAGACGCCAGAGGCCGATCTGACTCCACAACAGGCCGTAGACCAACGCGATTCCCAGATAATTGGCGACCAACTCGCGCAGATCCGGAGTTTTCAGTCGGCCTCGCTTCCGCAACCAGAAAAACCAGCTGTGGGGCATGGCCAAGGCGCGAAACGGAATCTCCCAACTCCGCCGCGGCTTCATGAAGAGATCGGGGTCGCACCCCGGGACGTTGGTATGCAGGTGGTGCAATTGATGGGTCTTTCGGAAGTTCGTGTAAGGCACCAGGGTGGGCAGAAGGGCAAACCGTCCCCACCGGAAATTCGAGGAGCGGCTCGCTCCCATATGCCCGTGAACGGCTTCGTGAGCCATCACCGTCCCCAGAAACATCAGATAGGTCCGCAACAGGACGTCCAGCAAGTAGCTGAAGGGTCCTTGCGGATTCCAGAAGAGGGTTCCCAACGAGCCGGCCACCACGGCGCAGGTCAGAACGCGGCTCAGGCTTTGAATCCGTCGGCGAGTCCAATACGAGTCCGGATGTCGCTTCATCATTTTTTTCGCTCCGCACCCAGTCTGGGGCGACCCGGAAAGTCCGGCAAGCGACAAGTGGCGACACGCCGAAAACGGCGTTTTGTGGCGTGTTCCCTTGCCCCAAGGCCGGGCCTTGGGGACCTGCTTGTGCTACTCTCAGCGCCGACTCCCGAAGGGTGAGAAGCTTGAACGAGAAGATCTCGGTAATCATCCCGGCCCTCAACGAAGAGGACCGGATCGACTCACACTTGCGGCTCCTCTGCGGGCGTCCCGGCGTCGAGATAATCGTGGCTGACGGGGGTAGCCTGGACGGCACCGCCGAGGCCGCGGCCGGTTGCGGCGCCCGGGTGGTTCGCGCCGATCTCGGGCGCGCTAAACAGATGAACACCGCCAGGAGGGAGGCACACGGCGACATCCTCTTGTTTCTCCATGCGGACACGAAGTTACCCCAAGATTTCGAGAAACAAGTTCAGGACGTTCTGAACCGCCCCGGGACCTCGGCTGGAGCCTTCCTGCTGAGGATCGACAGTCCGGGCTTCGGCCTGCGCCTCATCGAATACGTCGCCAATCTTCGCTCCAAATGGCTGCAGGCGCCGTACGGCGACCAGGCGATCTTCGTGAGCGCGAGGGTGTTCGACGAGATCGGCGGCTATCCGGAGATGCCGATCATGGAGGACTTCGAACTGATCCGGCGCTTGAGGCGCAAGGGTCGGATCGCAATTGCCCCGGGTCGAGCCAGAACCTCTTCTCGACGCTGGCGAAACCTGGGCTTGGTGCGAACCACGATCACCAACTGGTCGATCGTGGTGGGCTACTGGCTGGGTGTCTCTCCAGCCCGCCTGGAACGCTGGTATCGGAGCTAGGAGCTTCTTTCGCGGCACTCAAAAGCGGGGCCGGGAAAAGAGACGCAGAGTCCCCCGGCAGCAACTCCACAGATCTCGTACCTCGCACTTCCCACCGCCCTGGCGCGCCATTCGCCATTCGTCATTTGTTATAAGCTGTTCGGTTGCGAGGAAGAAATTGACGGATCAGAGCAAGCACAAACCGAGAATCCCCCGCCAACGGATCCGTAATTTCTGCATCATCGCCCACATCGACCATGGAAAGTCGACCCTGGCCGACCGCTTGCTGGAGGAAACCGGCACGGTCGTGGGGCGGCAAATGCGCGAGCAGGTCCTCGACAAGATGGACTTGGAGCGGGAACGCGGAATCACCATCAAGATGGCAGCCGTCCGGCTCCATTACCAGGCCCGCGACGGACACCTTTACGAACTCAATCTGATCGACACACCCGGGCACGTCGACTTTACCTACGAGGTCTCGCGAAGTCTCGCCGCTTGCGAGGGGGCAGTGCTGGTGGTGGACGCCGCACAGGGCGTCGAAGCCCAGACCCTGGCCAACGTCAACTTGGCGATGAACCACGACCTCAAGATCATCCCCGTCATCAACAAGATCGATCTGGAGGCCGCCCAGCCGGAACGAACCCGTCAGGCCATCGAGGACACCCTGGCCATCGAGGGATCCGAGTGCCTGCTCGCCAGCGCCAAGGCCGGGATCGGAGTCGACGAAATCCTGGAAGCCATCGTGGAGAGGATCCCTCCCCCGTCCGGAGAGGACGAAAGCCATCTTCGGGCTTTGGTCTTCGACAGCCACTTCGATCCCTACTTGGGAATCATTGCCTACGTGCGGGTCTTCGAAGGACGTCTGGAGGCCGGCATCAAAGTGCGGATGATGGCCTCGGGCCACGAGGCCGAGGTGGCGGGAGTGGGAGTCTTCGCCCCCGAGATGAGGTCCGCCTCCGAATTGCGGAGCGGCCAGGTCGGCTTCGTCCACGCCGCCATCAAGTCGATCGGCCAGTGCCAGGTGGGAGACACCATGACGGAGGCCGAGCGGCGCGCCGCCAAGCCCCTTCCGGGTTACCGGAAGGTGAAGCCCATGGTCTTCTGCGGACTCTACCCGGTGGACAGCGATCAGTTTCCCGAGCTGCGCGAGGCGCTGAGCCGGCTGCAGCTCAACGACGCAGCGCTCTCATTCGAGCCCGAGACCTCGGCCGCCTTGGGATTCGGGTACCGCTGCGGGTTCCTCGGCTTGCTGCACAGCGAAATCATTCAAGAGCGCCTGGAGAGGGAGTTCGAGCTGGAACTGGTGGCGACGAGTCCTTCGGTGGTTTATCAATTGACCTTGAGAAACGGGTCGGTCGAGCTGATCGACAACCCCACCCGCTGGCCCGACCGGGGAGAAATCGAGAGGGTCGAAGAACCCTTCGTCGAGGCCACCATCATCACGCCCAACGATTACGTGGGGGCTTGCATGGAGTTGTGCACCGACCGCCGCGGCGTCTTCAAACATATGGAATACAGCGGGACCGACCGCGTCATCCTTCATTACGAGCTTCCCCTGGCCGAGATCCTGCTCGATTTCTTCGACACCCTCAAAAGCCGCACCCGCGGTTACGCCTCCTTCGACTACGAATGGCTGGGATACCGCGAAGGCGACCTGGTGAAGCTCGACATCCGCGTCAACAATGAGCCCTTGGACGCCTTGAGTCTGATCACCCACAAGGAAAAGGCCTACCCCAGGGGCAAGTCCCTGGTCAAGAAACTCAAGGATATCCTGCCCCGCCAACTCTTCGAGATCCGGCTGCAGGCGGCCTTGGGCCAAAAAGTGATCGCGGCCGAGCGAATCCCCCAGATGCGCAAGAACGTGATCGCCAAGCTCTACGGGGGCGACGTCACCCGCAAGCGCAAACTGCTTGAAAAGCAGAAGGCCGGGAAGCGCCGAATGAAAGCAGTGGGCCAGATCCAGATCCCGCAGGAAGCGTTCCTCAGCGTGCTGAGGTTGGACGACTGAGTTTTCGGGTTCGGATTCCGATTCCGGAAAATGCAGACCGGCGGTGATTCGTCGCGAGCAGCCCTGACAGCGTCGCGTTCGAACGAAGTTCTGTCGACGGGTGGCCGCCCCGCCGTAAGCGGCAAGCCGTCAGCCGTCAGCGGTCAGCACCGTGCAGCGCCTTCCACTCTTCCTCGAACTCGTGACCCGGGACCCAGCGCGGCATCGAGTCGGCGTTGGCGACGCGAAGAGCGGTTTCGAAGACCACCTTCAGATCGCGCTCCAGACCTGCCAGATCCCAGGCCTCGTCCACTTCATCGGCCACCTGATGATAGTGCGTCGTGTGGTACTCCTCGGGATCGAAGCCGAGTTCGGCGACGTAGTCGACGCCCGGATTGAGGAAGAGGGCGGGGATTCCGGCCTTGGCGAAGTTGACCTGGTCGGAGCGGTAGAAGCTGCCCGCACCCGGGTCGGGATCTCCGGTCACGCGCAGCGCTTTTGTGCTTCCGTCGGCCAGGTTGACTTGGTGTTCGGCGGCCACTTCCCTGAGCACGTCACCCAAGGTGTTGGTATCCACTCCGATGGCGGCCAGGTCGGAGGTCACGCCGAAGATCTGGGGCATGTCGATGTTGAAGTTGGCCACCAGTCGACTCTTCTCGAATGGGGGCTGGTTGACGAACCAGCGGCTGCCCAGCGAGCCGCTTTCCTCGGCGGCGCAAGCCAGAAACAGCAGCGAGCGCCGGGGCGCCTGGGCCGATTTCACGAAGGCGTCGGCCAAGCTGATGATTGCGGCCGTCCCCGCCGCGTTGTCCCAGGCTCCGTTGAAGATCTTGTCCTCCCCGGGAAGGTCGGGATTGGTCCCGATATGGTCGTAATGAGCTGAAAATACGATGGTTTGATCCTTCAGCGCGGCGTCCGAGCCCTCCAATACACCCATCACGTTGCGGGTCTCCAATCGCCTGATCTCGGTTTGGATCCCGGCGCTCACACGGTATCCGGTGTCGACGGGCGAAAAATCCCTCTCGGCGCCCCTGGCGAACAAGCCGGCCAGATCGGTGTCCATGGCGCGAGCGATCCGGTTGGAGGTGTCTTCGTCTACCCATCCCACCAGATCCACCTGATAACCGCTTCCCGGCAGATCGAGCGCGAAATGTTCCTCGGCGCCGCTGTGCTGGACCACGCTGAAGGGATAGCTGGCCGAGGGCTCGGTGTGGATCATCAAGGCGCCGGCCGCTCCGTGCTTCATGGCCTGCTCGAACTTGTAGGTCCAGCGTCCGTAGTAGGTCCGGGCCGCTCCGCCGAACAGCTCCGTTCCGTCCTCGGAGACGGGCGGGTCGTCGTTGAGAAAGAGCAGGACCTTGCCCGCCAGTTCCGCGCCCTTGAAATCGTCCCAATCGTATTCGGGTGCCTCCACTCCGTAGCCCACGAAGAGAAGAGGCGCGGAATCGATCTCGACCCGCTCCTTTTGCGATGTCGACCAGTAGGTGAGCGTCTTTTCGTTCTCGTACGACAGTTCCCTGCCGCCCCGCTGAATGGTCAGCGAAGATTGTTCAGCCACCTTCTTGGTTCCCACCAACTTGACGCTCTGAAAATAAGACCCCGCAACGGGCTGGAGCCCGACTTCGCGAAATCGGGATTCGATGTAGGCGGCGGCCTTCTCCTCCCCCGGGGTTCCGGCCCCGCGACCCTCCATCTCGTCAGCCGACAAAGCGAGCACATCGGCGAGAATTGCGTCCTGGTCGATTTCAGGCCCGGCAGGTGGGGCAGGCTCGTCCACACAGGCCGCCAGCAGGCCCAGCAGTCCGATCGAAAGCAATACGATAAAACGCGTCATCGAGCAACTCCTCATTCTTCGTGATGTGGGATGGTAGGAGGGGAGAGGAGGCGAAGTCAACGGAGGAATTCGCCGCCAGCTTGTGGGAAGGCGATCAGGAAACTCGGTTCATTGGTCCTGTTGGTGTCGCTGCTGTTGGGGGTTGGCGTGTTGAAGCGGCAACGGGCCGATCTCCAGCAGGACCAACATGGAACAGTGCCAATGAACCAAGTCGAGCGGTAAAAGACTTGGTTCATTGGCCCTGTTTGGCGTTGCCATGCGGCGAGGGCTTGCTTACCCCTTGGGAACGCGCAACTGCCCCACCACCGCACCCTTGTCGACGCGGCTCACCACCAGTTCGTAGGGCTTCTTGGCGGGGTCTACGTAGAACTGGATGGGCACGTTGATGCTCTGGTTCTTGTGTCTCACGCGCTCGCCGCCGGCCAGGATCTCGATGGTGTAGCTCTTCTTCTTGTAGTCCACCTTTTTGAGGCTCAGAGCCACGTCGAAGACCTTCATCACACCGCCGCTCTTGTGGAGCTCGAAGTTGTATTCGTCGCGCTCCAGCGACCGTTTGACTCCCGCGATCTCATCACTGTTGCCCGACGCGGTCCTGCGGACCAACTCCAGCTCGCCCGTCACGCCCTCCAGGTCCTGTCGGTTTCGGGTGCTCATCTCGCGCAGATCGGCGACGTTCGAACTGGTCTGGGACAGCCGTGAATCGAGCTGGCCCACATTCGCTTCGATCCCCGAAGCCTGATCCCTCAGAGAATCCACTTGGCTCTGATCGGCCTTGCGGACGGCGAGGGCCTCGATCTCCTTGCCGTGGGCGCCTTGTTCGTCGCGCAGGTTGCTGTAAAGCTGTTTGTAGCGGCCCAACTCGCGGCCTTGAGCCGATAGCTGCGATGTGCTTTGGTCGAGTCCGTCCTGGAGGCCGCCGATCTTTTCTTGCGATTCGGAAAGCTCGCTTCCCACCTCGGCGAGGCGCTCCTGGCTGGTCAACAGGTCTTGGTTGAGGGCCAGGATCTGTTGCTGGGCTTGATAGAGAAAATAGCCAAGACCGAGAAGCACCGCGACAAGCAGTACGCCGGCCACGACCAGACCCCGGCTGCCGCCTCCTCCCTTCTGCGAAGCGGGCGCGGGGGGAGGTCCCGAATTGTGGTTCGATTCCTGTTTGGGGTTGACTCGATCCATCAAGGGATCTTTGAAGTTCTTGATCTCATCCATTCCAGTCATGGCTTCTCCTCTGCAAGCGAAAACCGCATCCGGCGCCCCATCGGTCACCGTTCTTCTTCGATGAAACGGCGGGGCAAATGTTTCAAAACGAACAGCTCGAGCGCCCGGTTTTCCGAGCCGGGAATGGACCGGGGTCTGTGATACACTTCTGACCTCATGAGCATGAAGGCGGTCGTTCTGTTGCTCTTGATTGCGATCGGGTTGCCGCTCTTCATTTTTTACAGCATCTTCTTCCAGAGCCCAGCCGTGCCTCTCGAGGGACTGGCCGGATTCGAGGGATACAAGACTCGAATCCTCGAGATGTCGCCCAGCGCCTACGAGATCCTCAGCGTGGCCGATGAGGGTCTGGCGGTGAGGGTGGACATTCTGATCTTGGAACCGGACCCGGGCCCGATGGGAGCGAGGATACAGGCCACCAACGCTCTTTACGACATTCAAACCGTGGTGGGCCGTGACGTGTCGGTGGCGGTGTGGACCTACTCGACCGCCCCGCCCAGCCGCTCGTCGCTGCTCGGTATGGCGTTCTTTCGGGCACTCACCGAGCAGCAGTTTTTCAAGAGCCCGAGCGAACTGCCTTGACCCTGAAAAAGACCGCCTTCCATACCATCCACCAAGAGCTGGGCGCGAGAATGGTCCCCTTCGCAGGCTGGGATCTCCCGGTCCAGTTCGGGGGAGCCATGCCCGAACATCGGGCCGTCCGCGAAGCCTTGGGTGTTTTCGACGTCAGCCACATGGGAGAGTTGGAGATCAGCGGCCCCGACGCCTTGCTCCTGGTTCAGAAGGTCACCTGCAATGACGCCGCCAAGCTGGCCGACGCTCAGGCCCAATATTCCGCGTTTCTGACGCCGGAGGGCACCTTCATCGACGATGTCGTCATCTATCGCCTGGCAGCCGAGCGCTTCCTGATCTGTGTCAACGCGGCCAATCGGGAAAAGGACTTTCGCTGGGTCCGTGGACAGAGCGAGGGCCGGGTCGAGGTGGCGGACCGCAGCGACGACTTCGTGCAACTCGCTGTGCAAGGACCTCGCGCCCAAGCCGTTTTGCAGAAACTGACGGAAATCGACCTCGCCAAACTGTCCTTCTACCATTGCGCGGAAGGCATGGTGGCCGACACCGAGACCCTGATTTCCCGCACCGGGTACACCGGTGAGGACGGTTTCGAGATCTACTTCTCGCCGCGCCACGCCGAGAAGGTCTGGACCCGCCTGTTCGAGGCAGGCGAGGAGGAGGGCATTCAGCCGGCGGGACTGGCGGCCCGCAATACGCTTCGACTCGAGGTCCGATACGCCCTTTACGGCAACGACATCGACGAAACCACCACTCCGCTGGAAGCCGGGTTGGGCTGGATCGTCAAGCTCGACAAGGACGATTTCATCGGCAAACAGGCTCTGCTGGAACAGAAGAAAGCCGGGGTGGGACGAAAGCTGACCGGGTTCGAAATGGTGGACCGCGGGATCGCGCGCGACCATTATCCGGTCTTCATGAACGGAAAAGTGTCCGGCAATGTCACCAGTGGCAGCTACTGTCCGTCAATCGAGAAAGCGGTGGGGCTGACCTATCTGCCCGCCGAGAGCAGTGCGGTCGGAACCGAATTGGAGGTGGAGATTCGCGGCCGGCACCTCAAGGCTCGAGTCGTACCGACCCCCTTCTACAAACGGCCCAAGTCATGAAGCACAAGGATCGCTGGACGGACCCGGACATATTCGAGACGATCAAAAGGAAAGAGGGACCATGGACCTTCCGAAAGATTTGCTCTATACCAGAGAACACGAGTGGGTGAGGGTCGAGGACAGTGGAGCGGCCGTCGGAATCACCGACTATGCTCAGAACGAGTTGGGAGACGTCGTCTTCGTCGAGTTGCCGGACGTCGACTCAACTTGGGAGGCCGGCGAAGCCGTGGCGACGGTCGAATCCGTCAAGGCCGTCTCGGAGATCTACACCCCTTTGTCGGGAAAGATCATCGAAGTCAATGAAAGCCTGGACTCGGTTCCTGAAACGCTCAACGAAGATCCCTACGTGGGAGGCTGGATCTTCAAGCTCCTTCCCGCCAAACGCGATGAGCTGGAAGACCTGCTCTCGGCTGCAGAGTACCGTGCATACCTGGACGAGGAGTGAGGGTCGGCGCTGGGTTGAATTTCCAATTTCGCATCCCACCTTGGGTCGCCCGGGGCCGAGCTTCAGTCATAGAGTCCTCAACCTGGGCCCCGCTACGCTAGCGGTTTCGCTTCCTCGGATCGACGCAATCCGACGCCCAATTCAGGTGCGAGTTCTGTAAACTTGTTTCCGCGCCAACCCTAAGTGGAGATTTCGAGCATGGAGAGCACTTCTGCGGTGAACGAAAAGCAATCCGAGCGAAGCTCGCTCGACGAGCTGAACGCGGCCAAAGAGTTTGTGGGCCGCCATATCGGGCCCTCCACGGAAGAGCTCCGAGAAATGGTGCGGCTGCTGGGCCTCGGCTCCGTTGAAGAGCTGATCACCGAAACCGTGCCGGAGAGCGTTCTCCGCCCGGGGGTTTTGGATCTTCCGGACAGCCGCAGCGAAGCCGACGTGATGGCCGAGCTGAAACGCTTGGCCTCCGCCAATCAGGTCTACCGCTCCTATATCGGACTCGGTTACGCCGCCAGTCAGCCTCCTCCCGTGGTCTTGAGGAACGTATTGGAGAACCCGGGGTGGTACACGGCCTACACTCCCTATCAAGCCGAGATCTCTCAGGGACGGCTGGAAGCGCTGGTCAACTTCCAAACCATGGTCATCGATCTGACGGGGATGGAGATCGCCAACGCTTCCCTGCTCGACGAGGCGACCGCCGCCGCCGAAGGCATGGCTCTTTGCCGGGCGGTGGAAAGAGATGAAAAACGGAATCGATTCTGGGTCTCTTCCGCGTGCCTCCCCCAGACCATCGACGTGGTGAGGACCCGGGCCCGCCCTCTGGGGATCGAGGTTTCGGTCGGCGAAGAAAGCGATTTCGAGTTCGACGGCTCGCTCCTCGGGGTTCTGCTGCAGTACCCGGCGGCGGACGGCAGCCTGAGCGATCCCTCGCCCACCATCGAT